>NZ_JBEXXN010000030.1:0-43248 GCF_040630445.1 Streptomyces sp. NPDC005805 | reverse complement strand
ATCGTGGTTCCGGTGGACCTGGACGCCGAACTCGACGAGAGCATCGAGACGGCCGCCGTGGAGGCCGCCCTCAACCCCAACCACAACGAGATCGTGGTTCCGGTGGACCTGGACGCCGAACTCGACGAGAGCATCGAGACGGCCGCCGTGGAGGCCGCCCTCAACCCCAACCACAACGAGATCGTGATCGGCTGACCTTGTCGGCTCGCACGAACGGACGCCTCCGGCCGCATCCCGCCTCGGCGGGCCGGCCGGAGGCACCTTCCGGGCACTTCGGGGAGAGAAGCGTGGGCGAGAGTGCTGTGCCGGGCGCCGGCGGAACGGTGGAGGCCGGTACGCACCGCGCCGTTCCTCCCGAGGAGACCTGGGCGCGGGTGGCACCGCTGCTGCCGGCGATGGGGATCACCCGCGTCGCGGAGCTGACCGGTCTGGACGTCGTGGGGATTCCGGTGTTCCAGGCAGTGCGGCCGAATGCGCGGACCCTGTCGGTGGCTCAGGGCAAGGGGGTCACCCACGAGTCGGCGCGGGTGTCGGCGGTTATGGAGTCCATCGAGACCTGGCACGCGGAGGAGGCCGCGCCCGCTTCGGTGGCGGGCACGGTGCGGGAGATGGCGCGGCTTCTGCCGTACTCGGTGTTCGACCTGCCGATGCCGCCGCGATCGGTGCTGTCCGGGAACACCAGGCTGCTCTGGGTGGCGGGCCGGCGGATCGGCAGTCGCGAACCGGTGTGGCTGCCGCACAGCTGTGTGCGGATGGACAGCACGACGGCCGACGGGTGGTGCCCGCCGCTGCTGACCTCGAACTCGAATGGCCTGGCCAGCGGCAACACCGTGACGGAGGCGCTGCTGCACGGCTTGTACGAGGTGCTGGAGCGTGACGCCCGGGCCCGGGTCGAGGAAGCCGGCCGTACGGGTCCGGAAGTCGATCTCGGGTCGGTGACCGGGATCCCGGCGGAGCTGCTGGAGCGGTTCGCCGCCGCCGACGTGCGGGTACGGGTGCACGACCTCACCGAGGCCGCGGGGGGCGTGGCCTGCTACGAGGTACTGATCTGGGCGGCCGACCTGCCGGTGCGCTTCGCCGGCTGGGGCTGCCACCGGGACGCGGACGTAGCGTTGTCCCGGGCTCTGACGGAGGCGGCGCAGTCCCGCCTGACCATGGTGGCCGGGACGCGCGACGACCTGCCCGACGGGGCCTACGCATGGGCGGCCTCCCGGTCCCGTCTGGAGTGCCCCTTCCCACCGTCCACGCCGGCCCGGGTCTTCCCCGCACGGGGCACGGGGGCAGGCGGCGGCCCGGAAGAGGACCTCGCCTTCCTCGCGGACGTCGTGCGGCGACGGGCCACCGGGGTGTTCTGGGCCGACCTGAGCCGTCCGGGGTTCGACATCCCGGTGGTGAAGGTAGTGGCTCCCGGCCTGCGCATCGTCAAGGAGTACCGATGACCGTCTTCCTGTTCGCCGGGCCGTCCCTGCCCAGGACCGTACGGGAGCGCTGCGCGGCCCGCGCGAGGGTGCTGCCCCCGGTGGCCGCCGGCGACCTCCCTCGCCTGGCCGCCTGTCCGGGCGATGTGGTCGGGATCGTCGACGGGTTCTTCCACCGCCGTCCGGCGGTGCGGCACAAGGAGATCCTGGACCTCCTCTCCCGGGGAGTGCGGGTGCACGGCGCGGCGAGCATGGGGGCGCTGCGCGCCGCCGAACTGGCGGCGTTCGGGATGACGGGGCACGGCCGCGTCTTCGCCGACTACCGCAGCGGGGCGCTGTCTGCGGACGACGAGGTGGCGCTGCTGCACGGCACCGAGGACGAGGACTACGAGCCGTACACCGAGGCGCTGGTCAACGTCCGCTACGCCGTGGCCGACGCCGTCGGTCGGGGCCTGCTCGCGCGGACGGCCGCCGAGACGGTGCTCCGTGCCGGGGCCCGGCTCCCGTTCACCGAGCGCACCCGCCGGGCGATCGTGGCCGCCGCCGCGCACGACGGCCTCCCGCACGGTGACCTCGCGGCGGTTCGGGAGGTGCTCGACCGGGTGCCGGATGTCAAGCGGCAGGACGCCCTGGCGCTGGTGGACGCCGTCGTGGGACGAGCGGAAGCCGGCCCCCTGACCGGTGGCGCGGGACGGTCCTGGCAGCTGCGGGAGACCCTCCACCTGCGCCAGTGGCGCTCGGCCGCCCGGGGCGAGGAGGATCCTGCGGCCGGGTGGGTGCCCGAGGAGCAGGTCCACCGTCTGGCACAGGTCCTGGCCGTCGACTATCCCGCGTTCCGGGAACGGACCGGCCTGCGGTACCTGGCCACGGGCCCCCTTGCCGCGCCGGACGGCACTGTGGCCGGAGGCCCGGGGCCCGGGCCCGACGACGGGCCCGTGGCCCGGGTGCTGGAACGGCTGCGCCTGCTGGGGCTGCTCGCCCCCGGCGCGAGCGCGGACCCTGGCCTGGACAGGTGGTGCACGGCGGCCGAACGGGATCTGGAGGACGCGGCGCGCACGGTCAGGGCCGCGTCCCGGGCGCTGTTCCCGCATCCCGTTCTCGCCTGGCACGACCCGTTCCTCGCCGAACTGAAGGCGGTCGGAACGTACGCGGTGGTGCGCGAGCGGCTGGTGGAGTGCCTGCTGTTCCATCGGGAGTTGCGGCGGCAGCGGCCCACTCTGCAGTTGGCTCAGCTCCGGTCGGAGAACATCCTGGCCCACTTCGCCGGGCGGTGGGGCCGGCAGGACCTCCAGGACGCGGTGCTGGAACGCGGCTTCGCCACGGTGGACGACTTCCTGGCCACGGCCCGCGCCTTCTACCTCTACGACAAGGCCCGTCCCGACGCAGAGCCGCTGGTCCTGCACCCTCCGGCTGCGCACGGCGGCCGAGAGGCGGCCGGACCCGCCGAGTTCGTTCCCCCGCCGGTCGCGCCGTGACCGGCCGCCAGGCGGCCGAGCCGACCGCGGCCGCCCTGCGGGCCGCCATCGCCCGCCACCGCCACGAGCCCGCCAGGCGTCTGCACAGCCAGATCGCTCTGAGCCGCCTGTGGCGCGAGCGCGGCGACTACCGGCGCGCCGGGATCCTGCTCGCACTGACGCTGACCGCCGCCGAGCGCGTCCACGGGACCGACTCCCCCGTGGTGGCGACGGTCTGCAACGAATGGGGCGTCCTGGGCAAGTACACCGGCCACTTCGACCGGTCCCACGCCCTGTACCTACGAGCGCTGACCATCTGCGAGAGCACCTACGGCAGCGAGCACGACACCGTCGCCACCCTCTGCCACAACCTCGGCGGGCTGGCACACGCCCGAGGCGCCCCTCACGAGGGCGAGCCGTTCGCCGCACGCTCGGTGGGCATCCGTATCCGCCTGCACGGCTCCGACCACCTGCTGGTCGCGGCCGACCGCGCCGCCTGGGCGGCGCTCCTGGACGGCTGCGGTCGCCTCGACGAAGCCGAGACACAGCTCCGCGCCGCTCTCGCCGTCTTCCGCCGCGTCCATGGCGACGAGCACTACGAGATCGCCGTCACCCTTCACAACCTCGCCGCCATCCAGCACCGCCGCGGGCACCACAGCGAGGCAGCCGAGGGCTACACCCGCGCCCTCGGCCTGAAGACGCGCCTCCTGGGCGACGCGCATCCCGACCTGGCCACCACCCTGGTCGGTCTCGCCACCGCGCACCGCCGGCAGGGCGACATGGGCCGGGCAGCCGCCCACTACACCCGGGCCGTCGCCCTCCTCTCCCCCCGGGTCACCGACGACCATCCCGCCCTGGCCGCAGCCCGCCGCGGTCTCGAACAGACGCTCGCCGCCCCTGGAACGGCAGGCCCTTGAACGACCGGAGGCGGCGGTCCGCACCATGCGGGAGGTCAGGGTGATCCAGGGGCGGGTTCGGCAGGCGCCCCCGGCGGGACGGCGAGCACCGTGCGCACCCGGGCGCCGAGTTCGGCGAGGCGGGCCCGGGAGTCCGCCCACAACCAGCACTGCGTCACCGGCCTCCCGCGCCCGGGGCCGGTGACGGCGGCGCGCAGCAGGATGCGCTCGCCGTCGTCCGCGGCGGCGAAGCGCCGTCGCCTGCCGGACTCGGTGGCGGGCCGGGGCTGCCAGTACCGTTCCAGGTCCGCCAGGCCCTCGGGACCGGGCGGCGCGATGTCGAGCCGCGTTCCCAGGGGCGGGTGCAGGATGCGGTGGTCCCAGACGCGGGTGTGGACGAACTCGGAGAAGCGGTCCGCGCCGGGTTCCCAGACGGCCGTGGAGGAGAAGGCGTCCCAGGCGGTGACCACGCGGGGATCGTCCCCGTCGTCCAGCCGCACCGCCCAGTAGCGGTCGGCGAGCAGCACGGGCAGCAGGCCCCGGTCGCGGACGGGGTCGACGTGGGGGCCCTCGCCGTCCGGCCAGGCGTCATGGGCCGGGTCGTCGCCCCCGTGGTACTCGCCGAAGTCCTCCGGCCCCCAGGCGGATTCCTGGTGGTGGAACTCCGGTCTGCCGCACACACCGCGCAGGCCGTACCACTCCCGGACCGAGGCGGGGAGGGCCACACCGTGCCGGGCCTCGAAGCGGTCCATCCGGCCGACCGCGACATGGTCCAGCTCCGGGGCGGCGGGAGGGTCTGCGGCGGCCGCCACCAGGGCCAGGGCCAGGGCATGGAAGCGCACCGCCTCGCCCTCGGACGGTCGGGCCGGTCGCCGGGTCACCCGTGGCTCCCCGGCGGGTGGAGGGCTCGTGCGGGGCCGTCCCACCGTCTCCTCATGGTTCAGGGCTCCGATCCGTCTCGTGGTCCGGGACTCCGGTCGCGGCCGGCGCGGCGCAGCGCGGCCGTGCCGAGGCTCTCACCCGCACGCTACCGAGACCGCGGCAGTCCTCCCGCGCCCCCGGCCCGAGCACCGCGCCTCGCCGGGCCGTGAACCGGGCAGGGGCCTTGCGGCGCCTGGGCCGTCAGGGTCCGGGCAGCCGATGAGCAGCGACTACTCATCCCGGGCCCCGTGGGCTCTCCGTAGGGTCGGACCGAGGCCCTCGGCACCGCCCCGTAGCGGCCACGCGGCGACCAGACGCGTGTGCGTCCGCCGGACGACAGAGGAGGCGGGACTCCGGGGACCGAACTCGGACCGGCGCGGTGCGACGCGCGGCGCCTGTCATCCCGGACAGCAAGGTGCACGCCATGGTCGAGAACCCTCAGCACGCGCTCACTCACGGAGCGTTCCGACCGGACCGGCCCGCCGACGACGGGGAGAGCACCGCCGCCGAGGCGGCCACGGTGCACGGCGGCGTCGAGGACTGGGCGGTGCGGACGCCGGACGCCGTGGCCGTCTCCGACGCCGTCCGGTCGCTGACCTACGCGGAACTGTCGGCGGAGGCGGACCGGGTGGCGCGGTTCCTCGCGGCGGAGGGCGTCCGCCCCGGGCAGCGGGTGGGCGTGCGGCTGCCACGCGGCGCGGACGCGGTGGTCGCCTTCCTCGCCGTCCTGAAGGCCGGCTGCGCGTACGTTCCCCTGGACCCGCACTACCCGGAGCCTCGCCTGGCGTTCATGACCGCGGACGCGGGCCTCGCGGTCACCGTGACCCCGTACCTCCTGCGGGAGTGGGGACACCGGGACGTCCCCGCCGCGGACGGCGGCCGGGAGCGGCGCTCCCGAGAGACGGCCGGCCGGGACATCGCCTACGTGATCTACACCTCCGGGTCGACCGGCGAGCCCAAGGGCGTCGAAGTCCCCCACCGGGGGGTCGTCGCGATGGTCGCGGCGTCGGCCGGGCACCTCGGAGTGGACACCGCAAGCCGGTTCCTGCACGTCTCGTCCGTCTCCTTCGACGCCGCGGTGCTGGAGATCTGGGTGACGCTGCTGAACGGCGGGCACCTCGTGGTGGCCGACGACGGTCCGCCGAGTGCCGCCGAACTCTCCGGCGCGCTCGGCCGCGTCACCCACGCCTTCCTTCCCACGGCGCTGTTCCACCGGCAGGCGGAGGCCGCGCCGGAGTCCTTCCGGGGGCTCGCGGTGCTCGGCGTGGGCGGGGAGGCCATGGACGCCGGGCACGCGGCCACCGTTCTCGCGACCGCCCCGGAAACACGGCTGGTCAATCTCTACGGTCCGACCGAGATCACCGTCTACTGCACCTTCCATGTGCTGGACGCCTCCCGGGACGTGTCCGCACCGGTACCCATCGGCGTCGCGACCCGGCACACCCGGCTCAGGGTGCTCGACGCCGGTCTGCGCGAGGTCCCGCCGGGCGAGGTCGGGGAGCTCTTCGTCGGCGGGCCCGCCCTCGCGCGCGGCTATCTGAACCGGCCGGAACTGACCGCGGAACGCTTCGTCCCGGACCCCGGCGACGCGGATCGGCGTCTCTACCGGACGGGTGACCTGGTGCGCCTGCGGTCCGACGGCACACTCGAGTTCCGCGGCCGTGCCGACCGGCAGATGAAGCTCAACGGGCACCGGATCGAACCGGGTGAGGTCGAGGCGCTCCTCCGGCAGCACCCCGGCGTGGCGCAGGCGGCCGCCGTACGGTGCGACGACGGCTCCGGCCGGCCGTTCCTCGCCGCCTATGTCGTGCTCCGGGAGGGTGTGCCGGACAGCCCGGCACGGCTGCGCGAACACCTGGCGGGTGAGCTTCCGGCGCACCTCGTCCCCGCGACCCTCGACGTCCTGACGGAAATGCCGCTCACGGCGAACGGGAAACTCGACGCGGCGGCGCTGCCGCCGCCCGTACGGCGCCGCGACCCCGGGGCGGGGCCCATCACGGAGCCGCGCACCACTCTGGAGAAGGACCTCGCCGCCCTGTGGCAGGAGGTACTCGGCGTCCCGGAACTCTCGGTCGAGGACGAGTTCGCCGCGCTCGGCGGCACCTCCCTGGCGGCGATGCGGGTCACCTCCGCCGTCTCCCGCCGGTTCGGCGTCAGCCCGCCGCTCGCCATCCTGCTGGCCGGCGGCACGGTCGCGACCCTCGCGGAGTGGGTACGGCGCACCGGCGACGAGGGCGGCAGCGCACGGTACGAGCCCGTTCCGCGGGCGCCGGAGGACGGGCCGGTGCGCGCGACCGACGGCCAGCAGGGGCTGTGGTTCCACGACCAGGCGCGCCCCGGCAGCGCGGTGTACAGCGAGATCCTTCCCCTCCGCCTGCGCGGCCCCCTCAAAAAGGGTGTGCTCCGGCAGTGCGTGGAAGGACTGGTCGCCCGGCACGAGGCCCTGCGCACCGCTCTCGTCCCCGAGGGCCGGGACCTGTTCCTGCGCGTCGTCGGGCCCGAGAGCGCGGTGATGGCGGAGATCGACCTCTCCGGGCTCCCGGAGGCCGCGCACCCCCGGGCCGTCGACGAGGCGGTGCGCTGGGCGGCGCGGCCCTTCGACCTCCGGCGGGGTCCCCACCTGCGCGCCCACCTGATCCGCTTCTCCGCCGAGGACCATCTGCTGGTGCTGTCGGCGCACCACGCGGCCGTGGACGGGTGGTCGGCCAACATCCTCTTCGAGGAACTGGCCGAATTGTACCGGGCGTTGTCGGCCGGCGACCGGCCCGCGCTGAAGCCTCCCGCCCGTCAGTTCGCCGATTTCGCCGCCTGGCAGAACCGGCGTGTGGAGCAAGGTGCGTTCAGCGACGACGAGGAGTACTGGCGGCGGCAGCTGGCCGATGCTCCGGCTCGTTCCACGCTCCCCGCCGACCTAACCGCCGCCGCCGACGCGATCGGAGAGGGGGCGTTGGCGCGCATCGAGCTGCCCGGGGACCTGGTCGCCCGGGTGGACCGCCTCGCTCGGGAGACGGGTGCGACGCGGTACATGGTGCTGCTGGCGGCGTTCCAGCTGCTTCTGGCCCGCCACAGCGGAACCGACGACGTGGTGGTCGGCACACCGGCCTCCGGCCGCACCCATCCCGACCTGGACGGTGTCGTCGGCTATCTGATCAACACCCTTCCGTTGCGCACCCGCCTGAATCCAGAGGAACGTTTCTGCGACCTGCTGGCGCGCGTGCGCGCCACAGTCCTTGACGGCTACGCCCACCAAGGGCTCCCGTTCCGCCGGATCCTCCGGGCGGGCGGCGTCCCCGCGGACTCCCTGACCCCGCTGGTCCAGGTCGCCCTGGTACCGGAGGACGTGTACACGCACGCGTTCCGCCTCGCGGACGATGTGCGCGCGGAGTTCGAGTACCACGACGCGGGGATCGCCAAGTACGACCTGACCCTGGCGCTGGCCCCGCGTCCCGGAGGCGGGTTGGGGGTCAACGCGGAGTTTCGCACCGACCTCTTCCTGCCGGTCACCGTCGCCAGGCTCCTGGAGCGGCTGCGCACGGTGCTGGAGAGCGCGACCTCCGCGCCAGATACTCCCGTGGGCGAGCTGCGGACCCTGCCGGACGGCGAACTCGCCCTCCTGCCGCGGCGTACCAGGCGTGAGGAGGCACGGTGATGAGTGGGCAGCACCCCCGAGACGGGATCAGGGAGGCGTGCGAGAGCTTCCTCGACGCCTACGGGAGCCGGGACCTCGACCGCTTGCGGGGGCTAATGAGCCATCGGGAGGACCTTGTCGTCCTCGGCACTCACCGGGACCTGCGCTTCACCGGCTGGACTGCATTCGAGGCGGCTCTTGCCGACCAGTTCGCCGCGATGGGGCGGATGGCCGTTCGGACAAGCGGATTCGAGGCCTCGCTGCTCGCGGGGGGACGGGCGGCGTGTGCGGCGCTGACCGTCGACTGCGACGGCACGGTGTCCGGGAATCCGGTCAGGGCGGAAGGTCTCCGGATCACCCTGACCCTGGAAGTGCGGGACGGGACCTGGCGCATCGTCCAGCTCCACTGGTCGGTGCCCCAGGACGGGTCCCTGCTCCGGCCCGAGGAGTGCGACGCCCCCGGCGGTGGTGAGGACCCCGACGACATCGCGGACGCCTTCGCCGCCTACGAGGAACTGGCACGGCGCGTCACGGAGTCGGTCAACCGGCGCCGGTTCGACTTCTCCCGCGACATCGCACCCCTGGTCGCAGGGGACTTCGTCGAGATCGTGAACGGTGTGCCGTACGGGCCGGACGCGGTCCGGCAGACCTTCGCACCACTGGTGGAGGCGGTGGGCGGCGGCGCCGCCTTCTCCTGGACCGTCGCTCTGGAGTCCGGGCGGGTACTCACTGACGGCACCGTGCTGCTGATCACGACGGCACGTGTCGTCCTCAGCGGTCGGGGCCGGCCGCGCGTGGACGACCGGTACCGGATCACCAACGTCCTGCGGAGGTCCCCCACCGGCCAGTGGGTCTTCGTCCACCAGCACCGGTCCGAGCTGGCCGAAAGCGCGGCCGACGTCGACCCCGCGGACAACACCGGCCCGGAGAGAGCCGCCTCCTGGGCAAGGCGCACGGGGTGGTGACGGTTCCGCTCCGTCGCTGAATGGCCGCGCCGACCGTACAGACCGCCGTGAAACCGGCCGGGCGCAGATACGTGACGCCGTGGATGGGTAGTGGGCCCTCGGCTGCCGGGCGAGGAGCGCGCGGCGAGGACGAGCCGGTCGAGGGGGACTTGTGGCGGTACTGGATCAACTGCCCGCGCTCATAGGCGTCGTGGTGGGTTCGATCGGCTCCTACGCGGCGCAGAGCCTGACCGAGCGCCGGGTGTGGAGGCGTCAGCGGGACGAGCGGTGGGACGAGAAGCGTTTCGAGACCTACGGCCGGTACGCGGGCGCCCTGAAGGCCCAGCTCCGTATCGCCCAGCGCATCGGTGCCTCCCTCGGGTTCGCGGACGTCACCGACCCGCTGGAGCCGGCCGAGGGTCTGCCCCTGTTCGCAGACGCGGAATCCGTGCGCGCGACGGAGTGGGAGTCCGTCCTGCTGGTGGGCGACGCGGCCACCATCGCGGCGGCCCGGAACTGGCACGAGACGGTCTGGACGGTCGAGCTGCTCATACGGGAGGGGCCGGTCGACGCGCAGCTGTGGACCAGGGCCCACCAACTGGCGAGCGCCGCGCGGGACTCCTTCTACGAGAGCGCCCGGCGTGACCTCGGCATCAAGGGCACGCCCCCGCCGTCGGGGCAGTGGCCACGGCAGTGGCGGGCGGAACTGTCGGGGTAGGCGGGGCGGACGGGCCGCGCTGCTCCAGCAGTTGGCGGATCGTCTGCTCCACCTGCCGGTCCGTCCCGGTCTCGCCGCCCGTCATACTTCCCGGTGTTCCACCGGCGCCACGGCCTCGCTCCGCGCGAGGGTCGCGCGGGTGAGGCGCGCGGGGCGTGGGTAGGTCGCTGGATCAGATGGTCATCGGGGTGGGGGGCGTATGAGGTTTTCGGCGGGCAGACTGGCGTGGATCGCGGCGGGCGTGCTGGGGGCGTTCGGGGTGATTCTCTTGACACCGTTCCTGTTGAAGGCCGTGGGCCCGAAGGACGCGGACTGGGAGCGGCTCAGCCAGATCAGCCAGGCGTACGGGGCGCTGTCGGTGATCCTCTCTGCCGGTGCCCTGGCGGGTGTGGCGCTCTCTCTGGCGCATCAGGCCCGGCAGAACCGCATCGCGACGGAGGAGACCACGTGGAGCGCCCACCGGGAGCTGCTGCTGCTGTCGTTGTCGGACACGGAGTTCCTGCCGTGCTGGGAGCCGCCGACGATTCCGGTGTCCCAGGAGGAGTGGCGCCGCATGGTGTTCACCAACCTGATCATCCAGGACTGGGAGAAGACCTACGTTTTCGGGTTGATGAGTGACGCCCAGCTGGTCAGGACCTTCGAGGTGCACTTCCAGGGGCAGACGGCACGTGATCACTGGCGCAACTCCCGTGTGCACTATCTGCGGCACGCCGAGGCCGGTACGAACAGGCGGACGCGGCGATTCGCACAGACCGCGGACCGCTGCTACGAGGCCGCGGTGGCGGCCGGGGAGGCTGTGGCGGCGAGCGCCTACTTCGGTGCCCGGCCGCCGGTGCCGGGGCAGCCGTCGGTCGGCTAGCACCTGTCCGGCCGGACCGCTGATCGCGCCGGGCGGGCGGGCGGCCGGTCTCAGTCGCCGGAGGGCTGGCGCCGGCCCGAGACCTGGGGTGAGCCCGAGCTGGCCGCCTCCGCCTCGGCCTTGGCGTCGCTCACGGCCGCCGCGGCTTCCTTCGCGACCTGGTCGGCGGCGCGGGCGGCGTCCAGCGACAGTGGCGATCCGGCGGTGATCGCCGCGGTTGCGCCGTCGTCGGGGGCGTCGTCCGTGCCGGCGGCCGCCTCGGGTTGCGCGGGGGCGGGCGGGGCGCCCGTCGCCGACTGGCCGCCGAAGGCGGTGGTGACGGTGCGGACGGCCTCGGTCAGCTCCCCCGGGATCACCCAGAAGGTGTTGTTGTCACTGCTCGCGAGATGCGGGAGCGTCTCCAGGTACTTGTAGGCGAGGACCTTCGGGTCGGCGTTGTTGCGGTGGACGGCCTGGAAGACGCGTTCCACCGCCTTCGCCTCGCCGTCCGCCCTAAGGATCATGGCCTGCTGGGTGCCTTGCGCCTCCAGGATGTCCTTCTGCTTCGTGCCCTCCGCGGTGAGGATCTTCGCCTGCCGCTCGCCCTCGGCGTGCAGGATCGCCGCGCGCTTGTCGCGTTCGGCGCGCATCTGCTTCTCCATCGCCTCCTTGATGGTGTGCGGCGGGTCGATGGCCTTGATCTCGACGCGGTTGACGCGGATGCCCCACTTGCCGGTGGCGTCGTCGAGGACCGTGCGCAGGCGGGTGTTGATCTCCTCGCGCGAGGTGAGGGTCTCTTCGAGGTCCATGCTGCCGATGACGTTGCGCAGCGTGGTCACGGTGAGCTGGTCGATGGCCTGGAGGTAGTCGGCGACCTCGTAGGCCGCCGCCCGCGGGTCGGTGATCTGGTAGTAGAGGACCGTGTCGATGTTCACGACGAGGTTGTCCTCGGTGATCACCGGCTTGGGGTCGGAGGAGTACACCTGCTCGCGCACGTCGAGTTTGGTGTTGACGCGGTCGGCGACCGGCACGACGAGGTTCAGGCCGGGTTGCAGGGTGCGGTGATAGCGGCCGAAGCGCTCGATGTTGTAGCGCCGCGCCTGCGGGACGATCCGCACCGCTGAGGCCACGAGGAAGACGACAACGATCGCCGCGACGAGAATCGGGATGACCACCGGATCCACATGTCCTCCCTGGGTGCGGTCGGCCGGGTTGTGTCCGGCCGGAGTGTGTTCAGCCGTTCGGCGTTCGGTCGTTCATGGCGTTCGGTCGTTCATGGCAAGAGTTCGCGGGGGTAGACGACGGCGGTCGCGCCGTCGATCTCCATGACGTCGACGAGGGCGCCCACGGGGATCACATGGCTTTCGTCAAGGGCCCGGGCCGACCATGCCTCGCCGGCGAGCTTGACCAGGCCGTGCGTCGCGGTGACCTCCTGCACGACCTCCGCCGGCTTGCCGACCAGCGCGTCGCTGCCCTCGCGGGAGAGGGGTGAGCGTGCCATCTGCCGCAGCGCGACGGGCCGCACCAGGACGAACCCCGCGGCCGCGGCCACTCCGAGCGCGACGAGTTGTCCGAGGAGTCCGACGCCGAGACCCGCGACGACGGCGGCGACCAGGGCGGCACCCGCGAGCAGCCCGAAGACGAGCGTCAGGGTGAAGAACTCCGCGACGCCCAGACCTGCGGCGGCGAGCAGCCAGATGAACCACGGCATGCGGTCACCCTCCCTGGCTCTGTGGAGGGGGGTCACTTCTGAAACTACCCGCGGGAGCAGCGGGCTGAACATATGTGCGTCTGCCGGATTCCCCGGGTGCAGGAGGCACGGGCCCGCGTCCGCAGGGTCGTGGCACCGCTGCGGGCGGGGCCGGCCGGGGCGGTGGGTGGCCAGGCGGTCGTACGGTGGAGGGACGGGGTGCGACGCGCCCGGAAGCGGGTGGGGCGCTCCGGTGACCGTGGGAGTCCGGGGTCCGCGAGTGCCGCCCCCGACTGGGTCCGACCAGCGATGACCGTGATGTACGGCAGTGCCGCGCAGACCGTCGCCGGGGCCGCGGAGGCGGTGCTGGACGACGTCACTCTGGTGGACCGGGCGCGGGACGGGGACACCCGGGCCTTCGAGGTGCTGGTGCTGCGGTACCAGGGTCCCGTGTACCGGCTGGCGCTGCGGATGCTCGCCGGCAGCGGGGACGCCGAGGACGTGGTGCAGGAGGTGTTCCTGACCGTATGGCGGCGGCTGGGCGGGCTGCGGGACAGCGGCGCGTTCGTGGCCTGGCTGTACCGGACGACGACCAATCGGTGCCTGAACGTGATCCGGGCCCGGCGGCCGCGTACGGACACGGATCTGGACGCCCGGGCCTCCGGTGACGCCGCCGGGTGCCCGGAGCGGGCGGCGCAGACGGGCGCCGAGCTGACGGCGCTGTCGGACGCGCTGGGGCTGCTGACGCCCGAGCAGCGGGCCTGCTGGCTGCTGCGGGAGGTGCACGGGCGGTCCTACGAGGAGATCGCGAGCGCGACGGGAACGACCCGCACGGCGGTCCGCGGGCGCATCGCGCGGGCCCGGGCGCAGTTGGCGGAGGTGATGGCGCCGTGGAGGTGAGCGGGGAGCAGGGCCGGGTGCTGCCGTGCGGACGTGACACGGAGACGGTGTGGCGGCGGACCGGTGCGGGGAACGGGCGGGCCACCGGGCCCCTTGACGCGGCCCGGGCCGGTGACGGTCACGATCCGGGCTGTGCGCACTGCGCGGCCGTCGAGGAGGGCTTCGCCGTGCTGCGGGCGGCGACGGACGAACTCGTCGCGGAGCGGGTCCGGCCCTCGGCCGGGCTCACCGGGCGGATCATGTCGGCGGTGCGTGCCGAGCGGCGGCGCCGGCATCTGCTGGTGCTGCCCACGGGCGAGCCCGGGCAGGCGCGGATCAGTGAGCAGGCGGTGGCGTCCGTTCTGCGGTCCGCGGCCGACTCCGTCGAGGGTGTGCGGGCGCGGCACTGCCGGGTGGCACCGGCCGGGGCGGAGGACGGCGCCGAGGACGGCGCGGTGCGGGTGGAGCTGTGCATCGCGGTCCGCTACCGGGGGTTCCGTGCCGAGGCGGTGGCGGAGGTGCGCGAGCGGGTGCGGGCGGCGGCCGCGGCGCGGATCGGGGTGCCGCTGGCGCGGCTGGATCTGACGGTGGAGGACGTCCACGACCACTGACCGGCCGCCGGGGCCGGCAGGCACCCGACCGGTCCCAGGGCAGGTGACCGTATGCGACCGTCCCCCGCGGAGGACGAGCTCGCCGCCGTGGCCGCGCGGGCGGCGCGGCGGGTCGCGGGTGTGGCGCGGCTCGAACCGGGTCTGTCGGGCCTCGCCTCCGAGGTGACCCGGTCCGCCCTGCGGTCGGTCGGGGGCGTGGGTGGCGGCGGGCACGGGGGCGGGCCGGCTGCGGCCGAGGGGGTACGGGTGCGGGTGGACCGGTCGGCGCGGCCGCCGGTGCTGCGGGTGTCGGTGGATCTGATCGTCTCGGGCCGGGACCAGGCCGCCGCCGTGGCGCGGGCCGTGCAGCGCGCGGTCCGGCGGGCGGTCGCCGATGCCGCCGGCAGCGCGCCGTGCTCGGCCGCGGTATCGGTATCGGTTCTCGGGATCGAGCCGGAGGGCCGGGACCTGCGGTGACGGATTCCGGGAAGAAAGCCCGTGACATTTCGGCGCCCGGTGTGTCCAACACGTAGAGCGAGCACGAGACCGTCTCGCCGCCAGGCTTCAGAGGAGGGCACGATGAAGATCGCCGAACACTCCACCTTCTCCGCGGGGGACACGGACAAGAGCGTTGGCCGCCGCTCCGCACCGGCGGAGCGGAACAAGGACGACGGGCAGGGCAAGGACGTCGGGCAGGAGCGCGGCAGCACCACGATCGCCGATGTCGTGGTGCAGAAGATCGCCGGGCTCGCGGCCCGCGAGGTGTCCGGGGTGCACGCGCTGGGCGGCGGCGCGGCACGCGCGTTCGGCGCGGTGAAGGGCCGCATTCCCGGGGCGTCCGCGGGGCCCGGGCAGGGCGTGTCCGTCGAGGTCGGCCGGAAGCAGGCGGCCGTCGATCTGCAGCTCGTCGTCGAATACGGCTCCGTCATACCCGACCTGGCCCGCGCGGTGCGGGAGAACATCATCGACACCGTCGGGGAGATGACCGGGCTGGAGGTCGTCGAGGTGAACATCGACGTCGACGACGTCCATGTCCCCGGTGATCCGGACGACGAGGACGACAAGGAGGGTGGCGGGCGCGTCGCCTAGTCACAGCGGTGCGGGCCGGGCCGCGGGCGGGCGGGGCGCGCGGCTCCGGCTCGGGCGGTACCTGGGTCGGCCTGGGTCGTCGCGCGGTGCGCGTCAGCGGCCCCGGCGGACCCGGGCCGCGGCGCGTGCCTCCGCTGCCTTGCGGGCTTCGGCGGCCTTGCGGGACTCCTTGGCGGGGCGGCCGGGGCGGGTGCCGATGCCTCGGAAGGCGGCGTTGCCCTCGGCGGGCCGGGTTCCGGACGGAGGGCGCCGTGCGCCGGTGATCGCGGTGAGCTGGGCCTCGCCGGAGCGCACCTGGGTGACGGTGGGCCGGATCCGGGCCTCGGACAGCATCCGGTTCACCTCGCGGCGTTCGCCGGCGGTGACCAGGGTGACGACCTTCCCGGACTCCCCCGCGCGGGCCGTACGCCCGGCGCGGTGCAGGTACTCCTTGGCGTCGGCGGGCGGGTCGACGTTGACGACGAGGTCGAGCGCCTCGATGTGGATGCCGCGTGCCGCGACGTTGGTGGCGACCAGGACGTTCGTGGCGCCCTCCTGGAACTGGGCGAGGGTGTGGGTGCGCTGGGGCTGGGACTTGCCGCTGTGCAGGGCGGCGGCCCGGATGCCGCCGGCGCGCAGTTGCCGGGTGAAGCGGTCCACGGCGGCCTTGGTGTCCAGGAACATCAGGACCCGGCCGTCGCGTGCGGCGATCTCGGTCGCGGTGGCGAACTTGTCGGCGCCGTGGACGTTGAGGACATGGTGTTCCATCGTGGTCACCGCGCCGGCGGCGCGGTCGACGGAGACGGGGAGGGGGTCGTGGAGGTGCTCGCGCACCAGGCGGTCGACGTCGCGGTCGAGGGTGGCGGAGAACAGCAGCCGCTGGCCGTCGGGGCGGACCTGGGCCAGGAGCTGTGAGACCTGCGGCAGGAAGCCCAGGTCGCACATCTGGTCGGCCTCGTCGAGGACGGTGATCCGGACCTGGCCGAGGTCGCAGTCGCGGCGGGAGACCAGGTCGGTCAGGCGCCCGGGGGTGGCGACGAGGACCTCGGCGCCGGCGCGGAGCTGGGCCGTCTGCCGGTTGATCGACAGGCCGCCGACCGCCGTGGCCAGGCGCAGGTCCAGGGCGCGAGCGTAAGGCTCCAGGGCGTCGGTGACCTGCTGGGCGAGTTCCCGGGTGGGCACCAGGACCAGGGCGAGCGGGGCCTTCGGCCGGGCGCGGCGGCCGGCGGTGCGGGTGAGGAGGGCGAGGCCGAAGGCGAGGGTCTTCCCGGAGCCGGTCCGCGCGCGGCCGAGGATGTCCCGGCCGGCCAGGGCGTGGGGCAGGGCGGCCGCCTGGATGGGAAAGGGCTTCTCGACGCCGAGCCCGGCCATCGCGGTCAGGAGCGCGGGCGGCAGGCCGAGCCCGTCGAAGGATTCGGCGGGCGGCGCGTCCGGGGTGGCCGGCGTATCGGCGTTGACCGGCGTATCGGCGTTCATGGGGGCCTCTCTCGTTCGTCGCCCGGAACGCGCCGGGGCCCGTACCCCTGCGGTACGGGCCCCGGCGGTGTCGAAGCGTGCCTCCATTTTACCAGCGGGAACGCGGACCCCGGCCGGGGAACGGAGAACTCACTGACAGGTGCATGACTGGCATGGTGGTGGACGGGTAGGTTCCCGGGGCCCGGGGAGACGCGTCAACCGGCCATCCCCTCACGTCAGTTGCCGGTGGTCGCGGCTCCCGCACTCTCGGCCCCGGAGCGGGCCGAGCCCCCCATGAGTGAAGGGACGACCATGACGGACCACTCCCGCCGGCCACGCCATGCCTTCTGGCTGAAGGCCGCCGGCACCGCCGCCGCGTTCACCGTGTGCGCGGCGACGGCGGCCACCGCCGTACCCGCACCCGCGTCTTCGCCCGTGTCCACGCCGTCGGCCGCGGCGGTGACGATCACCTATGACGACAGCCGGGCTGGCGGCTGGGAGGCGGCCGTCGCCGCCGGTGTCGCCGCGTGGAACGACAACGTCGGCAATGTCCAGCTGGTCGAGGCCGCGCCCGGCGCCCGGGCCGAGATACAGATCGTGGCCACCAGCGGCTGGCCGCAGGCGAACCTCGGCCCTGTCCGGCCGGGCGGGCAGGTACGCGTCGAGCTGGGCAGCCAGGCGGTGGACGAGGGCCACGACAAGACCCGGATCGTCGCCCACGAGATCGGCCACAGCCTGGGCCTGCCCGACACCAAGCCGGGCCCGTGCTCGCAGCTGATGTCGGGTTCGAGCGCGGGCACCGCGTGCGCCAACGCGGTCCCGGACGCCGCCGAGCGGTCCCGGGTCGAGTCCGCCTACGGCGGCGGCGCCGCCTCCCGCGTCCCGGCGGACGGGCACCTGGTGGTGGACGCGCCGTAGGACCGGCGGCGCCGCGTACGGCAGCGGCCCGGCGGGGGACTTCACATCCCCCGCCGGGCCGTACCCGTTCGGCGTGCGCCGGGGGCTACTTCCAGATCTCGGCGACCCACTCGGGGTGGTCGATGAACGGGTTCCGGTTCTTCTGGATCCCGAAGATCGCCTCGTTCCGTGCCTTCTCGAAGGCGTCCGGCGGGTCGGCCTCGTTCCACTGCTTCAGCACCGACAGCCGGCCCATCGCGGGCGCCGAGCCGTTGTCGACCTGGTCGTTGGGTTCGAGGTCGGGGAAGCCCTCGCCGCCCTCGTAGCGGACGGCCATATAGAGGATCATGCGGGCGACGTCGCCCTTGACCTGGTCGCGCGGTTCGAAGGAGTCCGCGTCGGACCGGCTGCCGGGGGCCTCGTCGACCGGCTCGCCGCCGTTGTCGAAGTCCAGGTTGCCGCGCGCGGAGTTGACGGAGGCGTCCTCGGGGCGCAGATGGTGGATGTCGGTGCCCGGGCCGGTCGACGTGCCGAAGTCGCCGTGGGACTTGGCCCAGACGTGCTCGCGGTTCCAGTCGTCGGCGCCGCCTCCGTGGGCGGTCTTCGCCTGGGAGCGGCCGCTGTAGAGGAGGACGACGTTGTCCGGGTTCTCCGGGTCCTCGTCGGTGGTCTTCAGTGCGTCCCAGACCTCGTCGTAGGAGAGCTTGGTCTGCTCGCTGACGATGGCGTGGAGGGCGCTCTTGAGCTCGTCGCCGGTCTTGCCGAGCGCGCCTTCGTAGTAGGTGTCGTCGAGGGCCGCGGACGGGGCGGCGGGCGCTCCGGCGCCCGATGCGGTGGGCGGTGCCGCGCCGGCGTACGCGGCCACGGGTATCAGGGTCGCGGCGGCCGCGGCGACGGCCAGGGCGGGGCGGCGCCAGGAAGGGCGCCGGCGGTGAGCGGACATGGTGTGGGGGGTGTCCTCTCCCTCTCGGCGGGCACCGCGCGGGAGTTCGGGCGATCGGCCGTTCCCCCCGGCTGCGGGCCCGGCAGTCGGTTCACAGCGGATGCTTCAAGCCATGGAGCTTGGCATGTCCCGACCACCAGGGAGTGGACACGGGGAGCCCATCCTGTGTCGACCCCGTGAAGGAACCTTTCTCCTGGAGGGTTTCGGGCCGCCCGGCGGGGGCCGGGCGGCCCGAAACCGGCCACGGGAAGGAGGCGGGGCCGGTTCAGCCGAGGGGGCGGCAGTACAGCGCGTCCGGGGTGCGGGCGGAGCCGAGCCGGCCGGTCCAGGCGACGCCCGCCGCGTACTCGTGGTCGGCGCACTGGCCCTTGTACCGACCGTGGGCGAAGTCCCCGCCCGCCGGGGCGGAGCCCCGGTTGTCGCCGCGGTCGAACCAGACCGTGCGGCCGGGTGCGGCCGCCGCACCGCCCGGGATGCGGGTGCACAGGGCGGAGGAGACGGCTGCGCCGCGCACGCCGTAGCCGGTCATCGCGTGTCCGGCCGGGCACTGGAACTTGGTGTAGCCGTGCGCCCAGTCCCGGCCTCCTTCGACATGCCGCTCGTCCCTGACCGCCTCGAAGCCGCCGGACGGAGCCCCGGCGGGGCCCGCGACGGCGTCCGAGCAGAGGCCGCGGTTGCCGGTGCGGGCGAGTCCGATCAGGCGCTGCCCGTCCGGGCAGACCGCCTTGCGGGCGCCGGGGTCGACGTCGGGCAGGGCACGCATTCGCCGCGACTGGACGGTGTCGCCGTGGTCCGGGGCGAGCATGGACCAGCGGGTCGCGGGCGGCACCGGGCCGGTGCGGCCGGGTGTGCCGGTGAGCCGGGACCAGGCGGCGGAGCGCCAGTCGTCGCCGTCGTGGACGCCCATCCGCCGGCCGGCCGTGTCCCAGTGGAGCAGGGCCCAGCCGTTGCCCCGGCGGTCCTGGTGCCAGCCGACGAGGGGCCAGTAGGCGAAGTCGGCGTCGGCGCGGACCAGGAGGTCGGTGAAGTTCTCGAACCAGGCCCGCTGCTTCGCCCCGGTCTCCTCGCGGCCTCCGGCGCCGAACTCGCTGATCCAGACGGGGGCGGTGAAGTGCCGGTCCCCCTCGGCTGCGGCGAAGAGGGCCTGGCGCTCGACGGTGGCGGCGAGTTCGGCGGGGCCGAGGTCCCGGTAGCGGGGGTCGCTGGTCTCGCCGAGGCCGGTGGCGCCGCTGTGGCGGGGGCCGGTGTAGTCGTAGAAGTGGGCGGAGTAGACGAGTTTCCCGGAGTCGACGAGCGTGTGGGACAGCTGCCGGACGGGTTCCAGGGTGGGTCGCCCGTGCGGCAGGCCGTCGACGGGCAGACCGGTCCAGTTGATCCCCTCGACGACGATCAGCAGATCCGGGTCGGCCTCGGTCAGGATGCGGTCGCCGACGCGCTGCGAGGCGGCGAACCAGTCGTGGCGGTCACCGAGGCCCCAGTTGGGGTCGTCCCAGACCGAGCGGCGGACCTCGTTGTAGAGGTCGGCACCCACCACGCGCGGGTTGTCCCGGTAGCGGCGGGCCATGAACAGCCAGTCGTCCTCCCACTGCGCGGCCGTCACGTTCGCGTTCCAGCGTTCGTTGCCGTCGACGCCGCAGCACCAACGGGTGGTGTTGGTGTGGTTGTTGAGGATCACCGCGAGGCCGGCGGCGGTCAGTTCCCGGACGACCGTGTCGTAGACCCGGAGCGGTGTCAGGCCGCGCAGCGCCGGGTTCGCGGCCACCGCGCGGTCGGTGACGGGGGTCGTGTCGCGGACCATCTCATTGGAGAAGGGCAGCCGGATGCTGTTGATCCCGATCTCCAGGAAGCCGTCGATGATCTCGGCCATGGGCGCGCGGTCGAGGCCGAGGGGGACGCGGCCGGAGTTCTCGCCGGCGTGGTGGCTGGCGTCGTCGTCGCGGCTGCCGGAGCCGTTCCATGTGCCGCTGGCGCCGTGCCAGTTGCCGGAGCGCAGTTTGAAGCGGTCTCCGTCGGCGTCGACGATCCAGCGGCCGCGGGTGCTGAGCGGGGGCGTCCAGTCGGCGGCGACGGCCGGGCCCCGGGCGCTGGGGCCGGTGACGGCGGTGGCGGTGGCCCCGGGCGACGAGCCGGCTGCGGTGGGCGGGGGTTCGGCGGCGTGGGCGGGCGCGGGCAGCGCGGTGGGCACCAGCAGCGGCACCGCCAGGACGACGGTCAGGGCCTTGGCCAGGGATCCGCGCACACTGCCTCCTCCGTGGGCCCGGCGAACCCGGCGGGCCCGCCGGATTGTCATGGCAGGTTCATGATGAGGGGATCGGCGCCCTCCGCACCACAGGGCGTCCCCGTCCAGGCCCGCAACCGGGCCCGGTCCGGCCCGGATTCGCCTTTAGCAGAGGGAATGACCCACTCCGCCCGCAACAAGTGCGGACGGCGGCTTTCGGCCAGAGTGGCGCCTGTGACTCTGGGTACGGGACACCCCGGCCGCGGGCCGCGACCGGGGGGCGGCCCCGCGTGCCTTCGTGTGCCCCGCGTAGTGATTCATCCGGGGACTACCTCTACATCGTGAAAAATTTCCCGCATTTCCGCTGAAACACAGAAGGAAAATGGTCAAAAGTGAGCACGTCACTTTGACTACTGATCGGCCGTTCAGTGAGGGTCGTTCACATGTCCGTTACACGAACCGCCTCCGGGAACGGTGGCCCGCTGCGTCTGCGCGACTTCCGGCTGCTGCTCGCCGGTGCCGCCGCCTCCCAGGTGGGCGCGCAGGTCACCCTGGTCGCCCTGCCGCTCGTGGCGGTTCTGGTGCTCGACGCCTCCGCGTTCGAGGTGGGGCTGCTCACCGCCGCCGAGACGGCGGCCTTCCTCCTGATCGGCCTGCCGGCGGGGGCCTGGGTGGACCGGATGCGCAAGCTGCCGCTGATGATCCGCGCCGACGCGGTGCGGGCGGTGGCCATGGCGAGCGTCCCCGTGGCGGGCGTCACCGGTGTGCTGACGATGACCCAGCTCTATGTGGTGGCCCTGGTCACCGGTGCCGCCACCGTCTTCTTCGACGTGGCGCACCAGAGCTATCTGCCCCACCTCCTCCCCCGGGAGCACCTGGTCGCGGGCAACGGCGCGCTGGAGACGGTGCGTTCCTCCGCGCAGGTCACCGGTCCGGGCCTGGGCGGCTCCCTGGTGCAGCTGCTAGGCGCGCATCTGGCGATCGTGGCCGACGCGATCGGCTACGCCCTCAGCGCCCTGTTCCTGCTCGGCATCCGGCGCACCGAGGAACGGCCGGAGAAGGTGCCCGGCGCCTCGCTGCGCGCGGACGTCGCCGAGGGGCTGCGCTTCGTCGTCCGCCATCCCCTGCTGCGGGTGATCGCCGCCGCCACGGGTCTGGGCAACTTCTTCACGGCCGTCCTGATGGCCACGCAGACCGTGTTCCTGGTCCGGGTCCTCGATCTGCGGCCCGCGACGATCGGTCTGATCCTCTCCGCGGCGGCGGTCGGCGGGCTCGCCGGGGCGCTGTGCGCGGGGGTGATCGGGCGCAGGTTCGGGCAGGCGCGGATCATCTGGCTGTCGGTCCTGGTGACGGGCCCGTTCGCGGTCCTGTGGCCGCTGTCCTCGCCGGGGGCGGGCGCGGCCCTCTTCGCGGTGGCCTCCGGGGCGGTGTTCTTCGGCTCCGTGGTCTACAACGTGGCCCAGGTGAGCTTCCGTCAGGCGCTCTGCCCGCCGCAGTTGCTGGGCCGGATGAACGCCACCCTGAGATTCCTGATGTGGGGGACCCTGCCGCTCGGCGCCCTCGCGGGCGGGGCCCTGGCCGACGCGTTCGGGCCGCGCGCGGCGCTGGTCTGCTGCGCGGCGGGCTTCCTGCTGGTGCCGCTGCCGCTGCTGTTCTCTCCGCTGCGCCGGATGCGGGATCTGCCGGCGCCGGCGGACGGTGACGGGGAGGGGGACATGAGCGGCGGGGGCGGTCCGGCGGCCGGGGACGCGGCCGGCGGTCCGGCGGCGGGGGACGGGACGCCGGTACGGGCCGAGGCCCCGTAGCCCCCTGCCCTGACGCGGCCCGGGCGCTTTCGTGCCGGGCGGCGAGAGACGAACCACTTCGAGAGAGGAACCCGTGCACAGCATCACGAGCCAGTACCTGGCCCGCTACCGGCGGCTCGACACCGGTGACGGGACACCGCACCTCCTTCCCGTCACCGGTGCGCAGCGCCGCTTCGTGCTGGTGCGGTCACTGGACCGGGCCGGGCGGCCGGACCTCGTGCCGATGTTCTTCGCGTTCCCGGCCGGGACGGTGGACATCGCGCGGCTGCGTGGCGCGGCGCACCGCCTGGCGAGGCTGCACCCGGTGCTGCGGGCCCGGCCCACCGTGCTGCGCGGCACGCCCGTGCTCGCGCTCACCGAACCGGACGTCCCGGTCACGCGCGTCGACCGCGCGCCCGGGGAGAGCGCGGCGGCGGCGCTGCGGCGGGTGCTCGCGGCATGGGAAGCGGACGGGCCTGCGATGCGGATCTTCCTCGTCCGGGACGACGGGGAGGACGGCCGGGACGGGGGCGCGGCCGAAGGGCCCGGCGGAGCGCGGGAGACCCTCGCGATCGTCCTCGACCATGCCGCGTGCGACGGGCAGTCGCTGGCGCGCATCGTCAGGGAGCTGACCGCCGCGTACGCCGAGGACGGGAACGGGGAGCGCGGGGCCGGGGCGGCGGAGGCCGAACTGGACGCCTACCGCTCGGCGGTGCTGCTGCACCTGGACGCGGAGGAGCGCGCGTCGTCACCGGAGGCGCTGGCCTACTGGGGCGACCGGCTGCGGACGGTACGGGAGCACGCGCCGCTGCCCCGGGCGGTCCCGGCCGAGGCGCCGGAGGCGCAGGAACTGCCCAGTGGGGCAGCGGAGTTGCGGGTTCCGGCCGCGCCCGGTGGGGCGTCGTTCCCCGTACTCCTCGACGCCTGCGCCGCCGCGGCCCGGGCGCTGTACCGGACGGACGCCCCGGTGCCGCTGGGCTACCCGTGGGGTGGCAGGCCGCCGGGCGCGGCGCCGGTGCTGGGCTGCTTCCTGAACACCGTCGTCTTCCCGGCCGGGGGTGGGGCGCCCGTGGGCGGTTCCACCGCCGACGCCTGGTGGGACGACCTGGACCGGGCCGACACCCCGTTCGACGCGGTGGTCCGCGCCGCCCGGGCCGCGGGCTCGGGCTGGACCGGCCGGCTCGACGGGCTGCTGACCGTGGACGACGCGCGCGGCCGGCCCCCGCTCGTCCTCGGCGGGGTGACCGGCCGGGAGGTCCACGTCGACGGGCGCCCGGTGCGCGGGCCGTTCGCCGTCTCGGTCACCCAGGGGGCGGACCTCCATGTGCGGATGGTCTGGGACCGCGCGGTCCTGTCCGACGACACCGCCACGGGGGCGTTCGACGCCCTCGCGGGGGCGCTGCGCGCGGCGGGAGCGGCGGCCGCCTGAAGCGGGACGCGGGCCGGGGGCGGGGGCCGGGGTTCTTCGTCGCGTGTGGGTGCGCCGCATGTGTGGGCGAGGGCCATGTGGTGGCGCGGGATGTGCGCGCGCCCTACGAGCGGCCGCAGCGCAGGTGCCCGGATGACATATGTCCGCACCACGTGTGCCCGGACCACACAGGTCCCGGCCACACAGGTCCGCGTCACACAGGCCCCGGCCACACACGGCCCCGCCACACGGGCCGCGGCCACACAGCGCCCCACCACACGTCCCCGGACCACATGGGCCCAGACCACACAGCCCCGCGCCCCACAGCCCGCCCCGTGTCACCCGCTCGCCCCCGGACCACCGTCCGCCCCCCTCAGACCACGTCCCCGGCCGACCGGCCGGGGTGCCCGCCGGGCGGGACCGCGCGACCCGCGGATCCGCCCCGGCCCGTCCGGCCGCGACCGTGCCCGGACACCACCCAGACCGACCCGACAACCCCCAGGGATCGCCCATGCTTCCGCTCTCCTCCTCGCAGGAGATCGTCTGGCTGCACGAGCAGGTACAGCCCGGCAGCCGCGCCTACAACTTCACCGCCTCGCTCGACCTGTGGGGCTCACTCGACGCCGAGGCGCTGCGCCGCGGTCTCGCCGCCACCCTCGACCGGCACCCCGGGCTGCGCCTCGAACTGGTCCCCGTGCCGGGCGGGATGCCCGGCCAGCGCGTCGCCGACGCCTGCGCCCCGCGTCTGCGCACGGTGGACCTGAGCGGCGAGGCCGACCCCGAGGCCGCCTTCCGCGATCTGCTGCGCACCGAGGCGGAGACCCCTCTCGACACCGAGGAGGCGCCGCTGCTGCGCTGGACCCTCGTGCGGCTCGCGGCGGACCGGCACCGGCTGATCCATGTCGAGCACCATCTGATCCACGACGGGCACTCCTTCGCGATCCTGCTCAAGGACGTGTTCTCGGTCTACCGCGCCCATGTCCTGGGCGAGCCCGTCACGCTGCCTCCCGCCTCCTCGTACGCCGACCATGTGCGTACCCAGGCGGCGGCCCGCGAGGAGCGGCGGGAGCGCGCCGCGGCCGGGGAAGCGGACGGAAGCGCGGACGAGAGCCTGGCGTTCTGGAAGGCCGAACTGGCGGACGTCCCCCGCGATCTGCCGCTGCCCGGACTGGCCAGGCCGGGCGCCGCGCGCCGGCACCACGGCGGGCAGTTGCGCCAGTCGATCGGCGCCGACCTCGCGGAGCGGCTGCGCGCGCACTCCCGCGAACGGGGACTCACCCCGTTCGCCGTTCTGCTGGGGCTCTTCGCGGAGTTGCTGCGCCGGCACAGCGGGCGGTCCCGGATGGTCGTGGGCACGGCGGTCGGCAACCGGCCGCGGGGCTTCGAGGACGCCGTCGGGATGTTCGTGAACACCATCCCGCTGGCGCTCGACCTGGACCCGGCGGCCCCGGCGGAGGAGGCGACCGAGGAGGTCACCGACACCCTGATCCGGGCGCTGCCGCACCAGGAGACGCCCGTCCAGGAGCTGACCCGGGCCCTCGGACTGCACACCTCGGGCGCGGACAACCCGCTCTTCGCCGTCATGTTCAGCGCGCATGACGCCGTGCTGCCGGAGATCGACGTGCCGGGTCTGGACGTCACCCTGTTCGAGGGCTTCAACACCGGCACCACCCGTTTCGACCTCGATGTGGTGCTGCTGCCCGACGACCGGCGGGGTGTGAGTGTCCGGCACGGGGCCGCCGGGATGACCCTCGTCTGGGACTACGACGCCGACCGGTTCGGCGAGCCGGTGGCCACCCTGCTGGCGGAACGTCTCGTCGGCCTGCTCCGCGCCTATCTGGACGCGCCCGCCACGCCCCTCGCGAGCCTCGCGCCGCCACCCGCTCTCCCGGCCCCCGGCGCCACCGCCACCACCCCGGACGCCGGGCCCGCGACGGACGGTGCCGGACGGGATCTGCTGGACCCGGTCGCCGCGCACGACCCCGACCGGCCCGCGCTGCTGATCGGCGCCCGGCGCGTCACCTACGGCGACCTGGACGCCCGGGTCGCCGGGCTCGCCGAGCGGCTGCGCGCGGCCGGGGTGACGGCCGGGCAGCCGGTCGCCTGTGTGCTGCCGCGCGGCGCCGAGTCCGTGGTCGCACTGCTCGCCTGCCTGCGCACCGGGGCGGTGTACTGCCCGCTCTCGCCGTCCGATCCGCCGGCCCGGCTGGAGCTGCTGCTCACCCGCCTCTCCCCCGCGCTCGTCCTCACCGCGCCCGGCATCGAGGTGCCCGTCCCGGAGGGCCTGCCCACCGCCGATGTCGACGCGCCGCGTCTGCCGGCCGCCCGCCGGGCCGGGGAAGTCCCCGGGGCGGTGTACGTCATCCACACCTCCGGCTCCACCGGTACGCCCAAGCCCGTCGCGGTCGGCCGGACCGCGCTGGAGAACCATCTGACCGGCGCCGCCGCGCGGTTCGGCCTGGTCCCGGGCGACCGGGTGCTGCTGTTCGCCCAGCCGTCCTTCGACGTGGCCCTGGAGGAAGTCCTTCCGTCGCTGCACGCCGGTGCCTGCCTGGTGGTCCCGGACACCGATGTGCCGACCGGCACGGAGCTGGCCGGGCTGCTCGCCTCGGCGCGGATCACCGTCGCCAATCTGCCGACCAGCTACTTCCTGGCGGTCCGTGCGGACCTGGTGCCCGCGCTCCGCGAGGGCCGCTGGGCGCCCCGGCTGCTGGCCCTGGGCGGTGAGCGGCTGCCGGCGGACGTGATGCGGTCCTTCCGCGCGGAGACGGACGCGCGGCTGCTCAACGTCTACGGCGTCACCGAGGCGGCGGTCAGCAGCACGGTCCACGAGATCACCGCGGAGAGTCTGCGGCACGCGGCGGAGGTGCCGCTCGGCACCGAGCTGCCCGGGGAGCGCGTCCATGTCCTGGACGCGGGCCTGCGGCTCCTGCCGGACGGGGCGGTGGGCGAACTGGCCGTCGCGGGGGCGGGTCTGGCGGAGGGCTACCACGGCCACCCGGAGACGACGGCGGCACGGTTCGTCGCCCTCGACGCCCTCGGCGGGGAGCGCGTCTACCTCACCGGCGACCTGGGCTACCGGGGTCTCGACGGGGAGCTGTACTTCCTCGGCCGCCGCGACCACCAGGTGAAGCTGCGCGGCCACCGCATCGAGCTGGAGGAGGTGGAGGCGGCCGCCTCCGCCGCGCTCGGCGGCCGGTCCTGCGCGGTGGTGCTGGACCGGGAGTCCCCGGGCGGTCCGCGTCTGGTGGGCTTCCTTGAGGCCGGTGACGGCGGCGCGGAGTGGGACGAGCGGGCGCTGCACGCGGAGTTGAGCCGCCGGCTGCCGGCCGCGCTCGTCCCGGCGCAGTGGGCGCGGCTGGCCGCCATGCCGACGCTGTCGGGCGGCAAGCCGGACCGGGCGGCCCTCACCCGGGCGGCCGCCGGTCTGGAGCCCGCCCCGGAGAAGGAGGCGGACGGCTCCGGCACGGAGGCGGACGGCTCGGGCACGGAGGCGCGCGGCGACGCGAGGGCGGCGGCGGACCCGATGACGGCGCTGCTCGCCGAGGGCTGGCGCACGGTCCTGGGCCACGACCGCTTCGACACCGCCTCGCACTTCTTCCACGCCGGCGGGCACTCGCTGCTGGCCGCGCAGCTGGCCGCCTGGCTGGAGCCGCACCTCGGCCACCGGCCGCCGCTGCGGGTCCTGTTCCAGCACCCGGTCCTCGCCGAACAGGCGGGCGCCCTCGCGGCCGCCGCCCCCGCCGCCCCGACCACTTCGACGGAGTCCCGATGAACGACACCACCGCACCGACGTCCGGCGCCCCCGCCGTGGCCCACGGGCCCGCGGGTGGCGCGGCGCAGGCCGTCCTCGCCCGCTTCGAGGAGTGGGCGCGCACCTCTCCGCACGCCCCGGCCGTCACCGACGGCGCGCACGACTGGACGTACGAGGAGATATCCGCGGCGGCCGACGAGGCCGCGGCCGTCCTGCGCGGACGGGTGCGTCCCGGGGACCTGGTGGGCGTCTGCCTCGACCGGTCCGCGGCCCTCGTCGTCGCCGCCGTCGCCCTCGCCCGGCTGGGCGCGGTGTATCTGCCGCTCGGTCCCCGGCCCGGCGCGCGCCGCACCGAGGCGGTCGCCGAGGACCTCGACGTCGTCTGCCTCATCGGCGACCCGGGGGTGCTGCCGCCGGCGCACCGGGACGGCGAGCAGGTGAAGCTGCCGCTGCCGGACCGGGGCGCGAACGCGGTGGCCACGGTCGTCGCGGCGTTCGCCGAGGAGCGTGCGGCGGGGGCGCGCCGTGCGCCGGCGGGGGCGTTCTACGCCGTGCTGACCTCCGGCTCGACGGGCCGGCCGAAGGCCGTGGCGGTCGGTGAGCGGTCCCTCGCGGGGCTGCTGGACTGGTACCGGGACGAGACCGGGCTGGCCCCGGGCGACCGCCAGTCGTTGCTGATCGGGGTGGCCTTCGATCCGCATGTGATGGAGCTGTGGGCCGGGCTGACCTCCGGCGCGGCCCTGGTGCCCGCGCCGGACGAGGTGCGCTGGGACCCGGCGGTCCTCGCGGAGTGGTGGCGGGACGCGGCCGTGACCGTGTCCGTCGCGGCCACGCCGATGGCGGAACCGCTGCTGGAGGGGCCCTGGCCCGCGGATCTGGTGCTGCGTCACCTGGTCGTCGGGGGCGACCGGATGCGGCGCCACCCCGGCGCGGACGTGACCGCGACCGTGCACAACGCGTACGGGCCGGCCGAGGCGACGGTGGTGACCACCGTGCACACGATACGGCCGGGCGAGCGGCCCGCGGACCTGTCGTCCGCGCCGCCGATCGGCCGCCCGGTCCCGGGCGCGACCGTCGCCGTGACCGGCCCGGACGGTCGGCCCGTGGCGGTCGGCGAGGAGGGCGAACTGCGCATCGGCGGCGCGCTCCTGGCGCTGGGTTACGTGGACCCCGAGCTGACGGCCCGCCGCTTCACGGGCCCGCCGGTACGGGAGGACGCCGCCGCGCCGGGCGCGTCGGCACCGGCGGGTGACGCCGCGCACGACGGGGCGCGGGCCGCCGAGGGCGCGCCAGGTCCGGGCGCGGCCGAGGGCGCGGCCTCCGGGCTCGCCCGGGTGCCGGGCGCCGCTGACCCGCAGGGCGGGGCGCAGGCCGCCGCCGCGGACCCGGGCACGGGCGCACCGTCCGGGCTCGCCGCCGTGCCGGGCGCGGGAGCGCCGGCGGGTGCCCCGGAGGCCACCGCAGATGGACGCGCCGGCGCCGTCGGGTCCCCCGCGACCCCCGGCGCGCACGGCGGTGCCCGCCCGGCGGGCGCCACCGGCGCGCCCGTCGAGGCACCCCCCGCACCCCCCGTGTCCGCCGTCCCCGGCGTGGACCGCCTCTACCGCACCGGTGACCGGGTGCGGATGGACGCCGACGGGGTGCTGGAGTTCCTCGGGCGGCTGGACGACCAGGTGAAGGTCGGCGGGGTGCGGATCGAACCGGCCGAGGTGGAGGCCGCGTTCGAGCAGGACCCGGGGGTCGGGGGCGCCGTCGTCACCGCGTCCCGCACCCCCGAGGGGCGTACCCGGCTGGTCGCCCATGTCCGGCCCGCGCCGGGCGCGCGGCCCGTCGGGGACGCGCTGCTCGCCGCCGTGCGGGCGTGGCTGCCGGAGCAGGCGGTGCCCGCCGCCGTGCGGATCGTGGACGCGTTCCCGCTGGACGCCAACGGGAAGGTCGACCGGGCCGAGCTGGCCCGGCAGCCGGACCGGCCCGCCGAGCCAGGCGCGGAGCCCACGGCCGGGGCCACCTTCGGCGAGCGGCTGGTGCTCACCGCCGTGCGCGGTGAACTCGGTCTGCCGGATGCCGGTCTGGACGACGACTTCACCTCGGCGGGCGGCACCTCGCTGGCCGCCGCCCGGCTGCTGGCCGTGATCCGGCGGGAGGCCGGGGTGCGGCTGCGCGCCCCCGAACTGCTGCGACAGCCGGATCTGCGCGCCGTCGCCGCCCTCGTCGACGCACGCCGTACCACCGACCGCCGAACGGAAGGGACCTGAGATGACCGTCCTCGACCCGCATCCCGCACCCGCCCGCCCGGCGTTCGCGCCCGCCTTCGGGCCGGACGGGGACACTCCGCCGCGTACGCTGCCCGCCCTGGTGGCCCGGCACGCCGCGCGCACCCCGCACGCCCTGGCCGTCGTCGACGGGGACACCACCCTCACCTACGCCGAACTGGTCTCCGCCGCGAGCGCCCTCGCGGGTCATCTGCGGGAGCGCGGTGTCGCCCCCGGGGACCCGGTCGGGCTGCTGATGCCCCGCTGCTCGGGGGCGGTCGTCGCGCAGCTCGCCCTGTGGTGGGCGGGCGCGGTGTGCGTGCCCCTGGACCCGGCGCATCCGCGGCCGCGGACCGAGGCGATGGCCGCCGACGCGGGCGTCGGACTCACCGTCGGCGACGCCAAGCTGCTGGAGTCGGCCGGTCTGGACGGCCCGACGCTGTCCCTGCCCCGGCACGAGCCGCTCGCCGGGGTGGAGACGCCCGCCGCCGAACTGGCCCCGGACGCGACCGCGTTCGTGATGTTCACCTCCGGGTCCACGGGCCGCCCGAAGGGCGTGGCCGTGCCGCACCGGGCGATCGCGGAGCTGCTCACGGACCCGGAGTACGTCACCGTGACCGCCCGGGACCGGGTGCTGTTCCACTCCCCCGCGACCTTCGACGCCTCGACCTTCGAGGTGTGGGGCGCGCTGGCCAACGGGGCGGCCGTGGTGGTGTGCACGGTGGAGCGGCCCTCGTTCGAGGATCTGGCCCAGCATGTGGAACGGCACGGTGTGACCGTCGCCTTCTTCACCACGGCCCTGTTCCACCAGCTCGCGGCGCGCCGTTCGCGGGTGTTCTCGGTGCTGCGGAGTGTCGTCGTGGGCGGGGAGGCGCTGGCGGCGCAGCCCGCGCGGGAGGTGCTGCGGGCGTTCCCCTGGCTGGAGCTGGTCAACGGCTACGGGCCGACGGAGGCGACGACCTTCGCCACCGCGCACCGGGTGACCGACGCGGACTGCGACGGCCAGGTGCCGATCGGCCGTCCGATCGCGGGCGCGGTGCCGTATGTCCTGGACGCCGGGGGGCGGCCCGTGCCGGACGGGGAGCGCGGTGAGTTGTGGATCGGCGGGAGCCGGCTGGCGCACGGGTACGTGGGCCGTCCGGAGCTGACCGCCGAGCGGTTCGCCGACCGGCCGGGCGCGGGGCGGCTGTACCGCACGGGTGATGTGGTGTCCCTCGGCGAGGGCGGGCTGCTGCACTTCCACGGCCGCACCGACGACCAGGTGAAGGTGCGGGGCCACCGCATCGAGCCGGGTGAGGTGGAGCACGCGCTGCGCGGACTGGACGGGGTGGACGACGCGGCGGTGACCGTGCACCGGCCCGGTCCGGGGGATGTGCGCCTGGTGGGGTACGTGGTCGCCGCGCCCGGTCCGGTGCCGCGCGGCTCGGCGCTGCGGGAGCGGCTGGCGCTCACGCTGCCGGCGCATCTGGTGCCGGACGAGCTGACGGTGGTGGAGCGGCTGCCGCTCACCACCTCGGGGAAGGTGGACCGCCGCCGGCTGGGTGAACTGCTGCCGGGCGGCGACGGGGACGGCGTCCCGGCGGAGCCGCTGACGCCGCTCCAGCAGGCGGTGGCCGAGGTGTGGGGGCGGGCGCTCGGCTCCGAGGTGACCCGCGCGGACGCCGACTTCCTCGCCCTGGGCGGGCATTCGCTGCTGGCGCTGGTGGTCACCGACGACCTGCGCGAGGAGCTGGGCGTGGAGGTGGCCCTCGCCGACTTCTTCGCCGAACCGACCGTGGCCGCCCACGCCGCCCTGGTCGAACGCGTCCTGCTCGCCGCGCACACCGATCTGCACCCCGAGACCACGGAGGCGACGACCGATGGCCGCTGACACCACCCCTTCGGCCCAGGCCCTCCAGGAGGAGCTGCTGCGCCGGGCCCGCGCCCGTGCCTCGGGCCGCCCGGGGCCCGGGACGCCCGCACGCCGGGAGAGCGCGGAGAACGGAAGGGCTCCGCTGTCCCGGGCCCAGCGCCGGATGTGGCTGCTGGACCGGCTCGGCGGGGCGGGCGACTCCTACAGCGTCCCGTTCGCGACCCGGGTCCGGGGCGAGCTGGACCCGGAGGCGCTGGGCACGGCGCTGGGCACGCTGGTCGAACGGCACGGGGCGCTGCGGACCCGGTTCGGGCAGGAGGACGGGGAGCCGTTCCAGGAGACCCTGCCGGCGCCGGGGCGCATCGCGCCGGTGGTCACCGCCTGCGATGCGCAGGAGGCTCCGGGGCTGCTGGCCGAGGAGGCGGGGCGGCCGTTCGACCTGGCGGCGGGGGCGCTGCCCCGGCTGCTGGTGCTGCGGCACGGCGAGCGCGACCACACGGTGCTGGTGACCTTCCATCACATCACCATCGACGGCGGTTCCCTGGAGACGGTGGCGGCGGAGCTGGCCGCCCTGTACGCGGCGGCCGCCGGCGGGGGTGACGCGGGGCTGCCGGCGGGGCCGCCGCAGTACGCGGACCACGCGCGGCGGGAGGACTCCGGCCTGGGCGGTTTCGAGGAGGGGCTGCGCCACTGGGCGGACCGGCTGGCCGGTGCGGCGCCGGTGCCGCTGCCGCGTCCGGCCGGGGCGGCGTCGGAGGGGAATGTGACCCTCACCCGTTCGCTGCCGCCGGAACTGCCCGCCGCTCTGCGGGAGCTGGGCACCCGGCACCGCTGCACCCCGTTCACGGTCGCGCTGGCGGCCGCGTTCGCCTCGCTGCACCGGCTGACCGGCGCCGACGACCTGGTGATCGGGGTGGCGGGCACGCACCGCCGGGGCAGCGGGATGCGCGGGCTGGTCGGACTGTGCGTCAACACCCTGCCCGTGCGGGTGGACCTGTCGGGTGATCCGGCGTTCGGCACCCTGCTGGACCGGGTCCGGGACGCCCAGCTCACCGCCCAGGAGCACGGCGAGGTCCCGTTCGACCTGGTGCTGGAGCGGCTGGGGGCGGCCGCCCGGGGCGCGGACGGGACGGCGCTGGTCAGGGTGACGGCCGATGTCCTCGGCGAGCCGACCGCCCTGCGGCTGCCGGGCACCACCGGGGAGTACGTGGACGTCCCGGCGGGCGCGGCCAAGTTCGACCTGTCGTTCGGTCTGCTGGACACCGCCCGGCCCGCCGCGCTGGTGCAGCACGCGGGTTCGGCGCTGGACGAGGAGACGGGCACCGCCCTGGCCGAGTCGCACGCCGCGCTGCTGGCGGCGGTGGCCGCCGATCCCTCGCTGCCGCTGTCCCGGCTGCCGGCCGCGACGCCTTCGGGCGGCCGGGAGGTTCACCCGGCGGAGGCGGCGCTGCGGTCGCACCCGGGGCTCGCGGACGCCGCCGTGGTCGCGCCGGAGGGCGGGCCGCTGCTGGGGTACGCGGTGCCGCGGGGCGTGTCCGGTCCGCCGCCCGCCGAGCTGCGGTCCTTCCTGCGCGGCCGGGTGCCGGCCGCGCAGGTGCCCGCCGCGGTGATGCTGCTGGACGCGCTGCCGCGTACGGAGGACGGCTCCGCCGTGGTGTCCGCGCTGCCGGGCCTGCCGGCCGCGCCGGCTCCCGAGGGGCCGAGGGCCGAGGCGGTGACCGGGGGCTTCCGTGAGCTGCTGGGCCGTACGCCGGGCCCGGACGACGACTTCTTCGCGCTCGGGGGCCACTCGCTGGTCGCGGTGCAGCTGGCCGAGCGGCTGCGGGCGGCGGTGCGGCTGCCGCTGACCGGTCTGGACGTCCTCCAGGCGCGCACGCCTCGGGCGATCACCGCGCTGCTGGACGCCCGAGAGGCGGAGCGGGCGGCGGCGAAGGCGGCCTCCGGGACGGGCCGGGCGCGGCGCTCCCGTGAGGGCACGGTGCTGGTCACCGGCGCGACCGGCGGGGTGGGCGCGTTCGTGGTGCGTGAGCTGGTGGCGCGGGGCCGCCCGGTGCTGGCGCTGGCCCGCCCGGAGTCGGCGCATCTGGCCGGCGGGGAGGGCGTGGACGTCGTGGAGGGCGATCTCGCCGACCTCGACGGCCTGCGGGCGGCGGTCCGGGACGCGGACGCGGTCGTCCACGCGGCGTGCACGTTCACCCGTCACGAGGTGGACCGGGCGGCGATGGAGGCCATGGCCGGGGCGTGGCGGCGGGGGCCGTTCGTCTTCGTCAGCAGCACGGACGCGTACGGGCGTCCACAGGGCGCGGAGGTCGCCGAGGAGGACCCGTCGGTGGAGCCGCTGAGCCCGTACGGGCGGGCGAAGCGGGAGTGCGAGGCGATGGTGCTGCGCGCGGCGGGCACCGGCGGGCGGGGCGGGGCGAGCGCGGTCCGCTCACCGCTGGTGTGGGGCGGCCACGACCGGTTCCGGGAGCAGTTGCGCTGGGGGGCGACCGGGTCGCTGTACCAGGCGGCCGCGGAGGGGAGGCCGGTGGCGGTGCCGCGCGCGGGTGCGGGCGGCCGGCCCTGGTACGGGGCGCCGTGGGTGCACGCGGCGGCCCTGGCCCGGTCCGTGGTGTCCTGCCTGGACGCCCCGGTGCACGGGGTGGCCAACGCGGTCGGCGGGCATGTGTCCTGGCTCGACTTCGCGACCGGGCTGACGGGTCTGCTGGGCGCCGGGGGCGGGGTCGTCGAGACCGACGAGGTGCCCCGGGACCTGGACCATCCGTGGCGCTACCGCGCGGACCGGCTCGCGCCGGAGCTGCGCCCCCGGCCGGGTGAGGACTGGCGCACGGCACTGGCGGCGATGGTGGCGCCCGCGGGCCGCTGAGGTCACCCCCGGGAGCGCCGGGTTCACCCTTAGGGCCGGTGCCACAGGTGTGAGAGCCGGACGAAAAGCGGGTAGACCGTTTGCCGGGCCACGTGGCACCGGCCCGTATCGCATCCCCTGCCGGGCACCCCGGCAAGAACGAAGGAACAGCACCATGGCCAGCGGCACCGTGAAGTGGTTCAACGCCGAGAAGGGCTTCGGCTTCATCGCCCAGGACGGCGGTCCGGACGTCTTCGCGCACTACAGCAACATCTCCGGAAACGGCTACCGCGAGCTGGCCGAGGGGGAGACCGTCACCTTCGACGTGACCCAGGGCCCCAAGGGGCCGCAGGCGGAGAACATCGTCCGCGCCTGAGGGGCGCGCTCACCGGGGCCGTGGGGCCCGGCACACACCGTGCCGGGCCCCACGGCCGTTCCTGTGCCCACGGCCGGCCTGGGCGTACGGCCCCGGTGCCCGGCCCGTGTTGCGGCGTACGGGGGAATCCCGGCGGGGCGCGTTGGCGGGCGGCGCGGCCCCGCACACGATGACCGCGCCGGACCGGTACGAGAGTGGGCGACTTCATGACATCCGACGCGCGCGACGACGACCGCACCCCTCCCCGGGACGGCGGCCGGCCGGACCGGGAGGCGCCGCCGCCGCGCTATCTGCCGATCGCCGAGCACGGCCTGATCGGCGATCTGCGCACCGCCGCCCTCGTCGGCACCGACGGGCGCATCGACTGGTTCTGCGCCCCGCGCTTCGACTCCCCGAGTGTCTTCGGCTCCCTCCTGGACGCGGAGAAGGGCGGCTGCTGGCATCTGGAACCGCTCTGCCGGACCGCGTCCCGCCAGCAGTTCTACTTCCCGGACACCAACATCCTCATCACCCGGATGCTCACCGCGGACGGCATCGTGGAGGTGCAGGACTTCATGCCGGTGCTGCGCCCGCACGACCCGGGGCACCGGCAGCGGCTGGTGCGCCGGGTGGTCGCCGTCCGCGGCCGGATGCGGATGCGGACGGTCGTCGCCCCGCGCATGGACTACGGGCGCGCCCGCCACGAGCTGAGTCTGCGCGAGCACGTCGCCGAGTTCCTGACCGACCGGCTGGTGGTCAGTGTGCACAGCAGCGTCCCGCTGGAGCGGACCGGGGCGGAGGGCGCCGACGCCGGGGCGGAGTTCCTGCTCACGGAGGGCGACAGCGCGCTGTTCGTGCTGGAGACCCGTGAGCCGGGCAGCGACTGCCCGGTGGAGGAGCTGTCCGCGGAGGCCGCCGAGCAGCTCTTCCGGTCCACCGTGTCGTTCTGGCGGAAGTGGCTCGGCCGGTCCTCGTACACCGGCCGGTGGCGCGAGACGGTGCACCGCTCGGCGCTCACCCTGAAGCTGCTGACCCACGAGCCCACCGGCGCGATCGTCGCCGCGCCCACCGTCGGCCTCCCCGAGGAGCTGGGCGGCAGCCGCAACTGGGACTACCGCTACGTCTGGATCCGGGACGCGGCCTTCTCCCTCTACGCGCTGCTGCGCCTCGGGTTCACGGACGAGGCCGCGGCGTTCGTCGGCTGGCTCGCCCGCTGTGTGCGCCGCAGTGACAGCGACGGCGACGGCGACAGCCGCGGGGGCGGCCGGGGCACCGGGCCGCTGCGGGTGCTGTACTCGATCGACGGCCACGCGGACCTCCCCGAGGAGGAGCTGCCCCATCTGGAGGGCTACTGCGGCTCCTCCCCCGTGCGCATCGGCAACAGCGCCGCCGACCAGCTCCAGCTTGATGTCTACGGCGAACTCGTGGACTCCGTCTATCTGTTCAACAAGTACGGCGACGGCATCACCTGGGACACCTGGTCGGATCTGGCGGGCGTGCTGGAGTGGCTGCTCGGCAACTGGGACCGGACGGACGAGTCGATCTGGGAGACCCGTGCCGGGCGCAGGCGCCACACCTACTCGCGGGTGATGTGCTGGGTGGCGGTCGAGCGGATGGTCCGGATGGCGCGCCAGCGGGGCCTGCCGGGCGATCTGGCCCGCTGGACCTCGGTGCGCGACGACATCTACCGGCAGGTGATGACGGAGGGCTGGAACGAGCGGCTCGGCAGCTTTGTGCAGCGCCTCTCGGACGTGCCCGGCGAGCAGCCTCCGGAGATCCTCGACGCCTCGCTGCTGGTGATGCCGATGGTGAAGTTCTGCTCCCCGCAGGAGGAGCGGTTCCGCTCGACGATGCGCGCGATCGGCCGGGGCCTGGTGACCGACTCCCTGGTGTTCCGCTACGACGCGTCGGTCTCCGGGGACGGCCTGGCCGGCATCGAGGGGACCTTCTCCATCTGCTCCTTCTGGTGGGTGGAGGCCCTGACCCGCACCGGGCAGATCGAGGACGCCCGCCTCGCCCTGGAGAAGACGTTCACCTACGCCAACCATGTCGGCCAGTACGCGGAGCAGATCGGTGTCACGGGTGAGCAACTGGGCAACTTCCCGCAGGCGTTCACCCATCTGGCGCTGATCAGCGCGGCGGTCAACCTCGACCGGGCGATGGGCTGAGGCGGGTCGCCGGGCCGGGGCAGCCCGCCCGGTCAGGGCGGGGTGCCCCGGCCGGTCCGGTCCGCGGACGCGGCCGCGGAGTGGAGGGCGCGCAGGGCGAGCAGCAGGACGCCGATGTCGTCCAGGTAGACCGGGTCCGGGATCAGGTCGACCGGCGAGATCGTGTAGACGACGGCGGCCCAGAACAGGGCCTTGGACTGCAGTGGGACGCCCGCGTCGAGGAGCAGCCTGCGGGCGCGGAAGACGCGGACGAGGAGGACGGCCGCGTAGACCGCCGCCAGGAGGGCGAGCAGGGCGGCGGCCACGAGGAGCCAGGGCACATGGTCCATGCCGTTCCTGTACCCCGTCCCCGGCGGCGGATCGCCCGCAGGGGGCCGGTTACGCGGGGACGGCGGCACCCGGGCCCGGTGCGGGGTCCGGCTCGGGGCCGGGTTCGCCGTCCGGGTCGGCGGCCGGCTCCGGGGCCGGCGGGTCGCTGAGCTGCTCGCGGGTGTAGTTCCAGGCGACCGCGATCAGGGCGGCGACGGGCACCGCGAGGAGGCTGCCGACCACTCCGGCGAGGCTGCCGCCCAGGGTGACGGCGAGCAGGACCACGGCCGCGTGGAGACCGAGGCCGCGGCTCTGGATCATCGGCTGGAAGACGCTCCCCTCCAGTTGCTGGACCACGATGATGACGGCCAGCACGATCAGCGCGTCCGTGAGCCCGTTCGACACCAGGGCGATGAGCACGGCCACGAAGCCGGCGAACAGGGCGCCGACGATGGGCACGAACGCGGAGACGAAGGTCAGCACGGCGAGCGGCAGCACCAGGGGGACGTCCAGGATCCAGAGGCCGAGGCCGATGAAGACGGCGTCGAGGAGTCCGACGAAGGCCTGGGAGCGGACGAACGAGCCGAGGGTCTCCCAGCCGCGTTCCGCGACGGCCGGTACGTGGACGGCCGTCCGGCCCGGGAGCTGGCGGGTCAGCCAGGGCAGGAACCGGGGCCCGTCCTTGAGGAAGAAGAACATCAGGAAGAGGGCGAGGACGGCGGTGACGACCCCGTTGACCACGGTGCCGACGCCGGTGACGACGGCGGTGACCATGCTGCCGAGGCTGTCCTGGATGCGGGCGGTCGCGGAGTCGAAGGCGCCGGAGATCTGGTCCTCGCCGATGTTCAGCGGCGGGCCCGCCGCCCAGTCCCGCAGCCGCTGCACGCCCTCGGCGACGCCGTCGGCCAGCTCACCGGACTGGGAGGCGACGGGCACGGCGATGATCGCCACGATCCCGCTGACGAGGAGCAGGAAGCCCACGGTGACCACGGTCGCGGCCAGGGCGGGACGCCAGCCGTGGCGGCGCAGGAAGCGGGCGGCGGGCCAGGTCAGGGTGGTGAGGAAGAGGCCCACTATGAGCGGCCAGACGACCGGCCACATCCGGCCGAGGACCCACAGGGTCACCCAGGTCATCACGAGGACGGCGAGCAACTGGACGGAGGTGCGCGCCGACGACCGGAGCGCGGCACGGGTCCTGGTGGAGCTGAGCACGGCAGACATGGGGATCACCCTAAAGGCGCGGGCCACAGGCGCTGTCACCTCCTCCCGAGTGCCAACGACCGGGGGGCGCGCAGGTGTCGGCCGTGCAGTGCCGGACGGCCGACCGCGCAGTGCCGGACGGCCGGGCGGCGGCCGGGCCGTTGGCGCGGGCCGGGCGGGCCTTCCCGCCCGGCTCCGGCTCAGCTTCCGGCGGACGCGGTGGCGCAGGCGGGGTGGCCCCAGCCGTCGGTGTTCCTGGTGATGGTCTCGCCCTGCGCGTAGGGGCGGCCGCAGCGGCAGCGGCCGGGGAACTTCGCCTTCACCGAGGCCCGCGAGGAGGTGCCCTTGCCGGAGCGGGCACGCGGTGTCCCGTCGCCGGAGCGGCGGGTGCCGGCCGCGCCACCGGTGCCGCCGCGCGGGGGGCCGGACCGGGTGGGCGCCTCGGGCGGGGGCAGGACGGAGCCCCGGTCGGAGCCGGCCGCCTCCTGGGTCCGGGCGGCGGCACTGGCCGCGGCGTCCGCGGCGGCGTTCAGCGGGTCGCCGTCGACCTGGTGGGCGGGCGTGTAGACGAACCGCACATCGCGTCCGGCGAGGAGGCCGTCGATCGCCACCACCAGGTCGCGGTTGGCGACGGGCGAGCCGGAGGCCGTCTTCCAGCCCTTGCGGCGCCAGCCGGGGAGCCAGGTGGTGACGGCCTTCATCGCGTACTGGGAGTCCATGCGGACCTCCAGCGGTGTGGTCTCCTCGACGGACTCCAGGAGTTCGCGCAGCGCGGTCAGTTCGGCCACGTTGTTGGTCGCGCGGCCCAGCGGGCCCGCCTGCCAGGTCGCGACGCGTCCGTCCGCGCCCGCGACCACCCACGCCCAGGCGGCGGGCCCGGGGTTTCCCTTCGACGCGCCGTCGCAGGCGGCGATCATCCGTTGCACCATGCCCCGATGCTGTCATGTCCGGGGAGGTGCGAGGGCCGCCGGGGCGGCGGGGCCGGTGTGCGCACGGCGCGAGTGCGTGCGGGGAGGAGGGGTCGGGGGGCGGGGTGTGCACCGCGCGGGTGCGTGCGGGTGGGTCCGGGACGCGGGGCGGGTGAGTACGGCGGCGCGGGCCGGGTGAGTCGGGGTGCTCAGGCGGGCGGGGTGCAAACGGGCCGAGGATGGCGGCACTTCACCGACACCGACCTTCACCGACACCGACCGCGGTCACCGGCCGCCGTCGCCGCACGCCGCCAGGAGACGCCCGTGTCCGCCCTCAGCCGCCTCGCCGATGTCCTCGTCCGTGCCTCGGGCGAACTCTCCGTGACCTGGGACGGCGGGCGGGAGGTCGCCCCCGGCAGCATCCTCGCCGCGAACCACACCGCCCTGGCGGACCCGGCCGTGGTCGTCGCCGCGCTGCGGCGGCTCGGTGCCGAGCCGGTGGTGCTGGCGGCCGCGGGGCTGTGGCGGGTGCCGGTGCTCGGTCCCGCGCTGCGGCGCGAGGGGCACATCCCGGTGTACCGGGGCGGCAGCCGGGCCGCCGAGGCGCTCGGCCTGGCCGCGGCCGCGCTGGAGCAGGGCCGGACCGTGCTCCTCTACCCCGAAGGGGGCCTGCCCCGCAGGCGGGACGCCGGGGAGCGGGCCCCGGAGGGCTTCCGCAGCGGTCTCGCCCGCCTCTCGGCGCTCACCGGCGCGCCGGTCGTGCCGGTGGGTCAGGCGGGCGCGCGCCGGCTCACCTCGGGCGGCGCGGGGAAGCAGCTGGCCGGGGCGCTCACCGCGCCCCTGCGGCGGCCCCGGCTCCATGTGCACATCGGCCGCCCGGTGGACCTGTTCCCGGGAGGCCCGTTCCCGGCGGGCGGGGCCGCGCCGGGCGCCCGGGACCTGGGGGCGGCCACGGCACGGGCCCGGGACGCGGTCACGGCGGCGTGGCGCGTCGCGGTTGGCCGCTGCGGCGGCGGGGTGTCGGCTCCGGCGCCCGCGGCGGGTGGTGCGGCACCGGCCGAACGGGCCGGGCAGGTCCAGTGAGGTGGTGCGCTCAGCCGGGGCGGGGGTCCGGGCCGGGGCCGGCGGGCGTGTCCGGGCTGCCGGGGCGGGCGCTGTGGTCGGGGTGCCCGTGCGTGCGCCGGGCCTCTTTCATCCGGGCCTCGTAGAGGTGGTCCCGGCCGTCCGCCAGTTCGGCCAGGGCTGACCGTTCGAGCGTCCGGAACGGCTCGTAGTAGGTGGCGTTGTACTCCTCGACGAGCTGGAAGGTCCAGCGGCCGGGGATCACGTTGCGCCCCAGGATCTCCCGCTGGACCCGGTCGGCCCACCGGTCGTGCCCGGCGGCGCGCAGGAGTTCGACGGCCCGGTCCAGCTCCAGGTCGGCGGTGCCGGTCAGCTGGTGGAACGCGTAGAGGTGGCCGCGGGCCCGCTCGGTGGTCTCCAGCGCCTTGGACAGGGCGCCGAGTGCCTCCACCGTCCGGTCGTCGACGTCCTCGGGGCGCTGGTGGGCACGGTCGGGCCCGTCGTCCTCGCGGCTGTGTTCCCGATGTTCCCGATGCGGTTCCTGGTCTGGTTCCTGGTGCGTCACGCAGTCCACTGTGCCCCGGGGGCGGGCCGCCCTCACCCCCGGCGCACCGGCCGCCCGGGCCCGCCGGTGTGCCGGGAGCCGCGGGCCCGCGTCTCAGCGGCGGCGGCCCCGCAGGCGGTGCAGCAGGCCGCGGGCCTGGGTGCGGCGGCGCGGGTCGGCGGCCGCCCGGCGGGCCGCGTCGATGGTCCGCCGGCCCTGAGGGCTGCGGCTGAACGCCTTGATCCGTGCGATCAGACGGGACATCTCTGTCTCCTCGTGCTCCGGGATTCACTCCCGCGGTGGGCTGTGCCGGTGCGTATACCCCGCTCCCGCCGCCCAACTCGCCTGCCGCCGCGCGGTTCCACCTGCGGGAAGTACCGCCCGGGAATGAACCCCGGAGCCGATTCCGCGGTCTGGCTTGACGGCAGATGCCGGTGCCCGCCCGCCGAACCGGCCGGCGGGCACCGACAACCGATACGAGAAGCGGAGACAACCCCCCATGAAGGTATCCCCGTTCCGGTCCGGAACGGTCCGCGTCGCGGCGCTGGGCACCGTGTCCGCCGTGACCCTCGCCCTCACGGCGACGGCGGTCACGGCCGGCACCGCGCAGGCCGCCCCGAAGGACGACCGGGCCAAGCCCGGTGTCCGCGTCATCGGCGGTAAGGAGCAGGCCACCGGCGCCCATCCGTGGATGGCGGCGCTGCTCACCAAGGGCAAGGAGAACCCGGTCAAGCGCCAGTTCTGCGGCGGCAGCCTGATAGCCGACACCGTGATCCTCACGGCCGCGCACTGCGTGACCGGGGTCAAGGCGAAGGACCTGGAGGTGACGGTCGGCCGCACGGTGCTCTCCAACAAGAAGCAGGGACAGCTCCGCAATGTGCTCAGCATCGTCTCGCACCCGCGGTATCTGAAGGGCAAGGAGGCGTACGACCTCGCCCTGATCGAACTGACCAAGCCCGTCAAGGGCACGGCCGCCGTGAAGCTGCCCACCCAGGGCACGGACGCGCTGCTGCGCCCGGGCGCGAAGGCCACGGTCATCGGCTGGGGCAATGTGAACACGGACGTCCCGCGCTACCCGGACCGGCTGCGCGGGGTGGACGTGCCGCTGCTGTCCCACCCGGAGTGCAGGGCGACCTACCGCGGTTACGACAAGGCCGTCAACATCTGCGCGGGCGTGGAGGGCAAGGACTCCTGCCAGGGCGACAGCGGCGGCCCGCTGTTCCGCAAGGTCTCGGGCCGTACGTACCAGATCGGTGTCGTGTCGTACGGCGAGGGCTGCGCGGAGCAGGGCGCGCCGGGCGTGTATGTGTCGACCAGCTCGGACAAGGTGTGGAAGACGCTCTCCGAGTCCCGTGAGGGCAAGCGCATCAAGCGGCTGCTGGGCCGCTGACACCGGCGCGCGCACCACACACGCACCACGCGCGGATTCGCGCACGCGCCAAGGCCGCGGGCCGTTCCCGGAACCTTCCGGGGGCGGCCCGCGGGCCGTTGGGCCGGCCCTGCCACGGGCGGGTGGCGAAACGGATGACGGATGGGTTGAACGCGACGCGCTCCGCATCCGTATCCAGCAGCGCGCCGGGCCGTCGGCCGGGCGCGGGCGCGCGCCCGACGGGCAGGAGAGTAAGGGATTCCCATGGGACAGGCAGTGCGAAGACGTTCGAGGCGGGGCAGCCGGCTGGCCGCCGCGTCGATCGCCCTCATCCTGGGCGGGGCCGGGCTGGTCGCGGTGAACACCTACGCGGCGGCGGGCGAGGGGCAGGGCCCCTGGCCCGGCGGGGACTCCGCGGCGCAGACGCGCGGCGGTCCGGCCGCGAGCACGATCAAGTGCCCGGAGGCGGCGAACGGACTGCCGGAGGTGCCGGAGGCCGCGCGCCCCGAGGTCGACCGGGAACTGGCCACGCTGGACACCCAGATCACTGAGGCGTACCAGCGTTTCGCCGCGGAGCGGGAGAAGATCGCCCAGGACCCGGAGTTCGCCACCAACGCGATCCTGAACCCGCTGAAGGACAAGCGGGTCGCGGTCCTCGACCGGATCGCCCTCGCCATCGGCCGGGTGAGCGGGGAGCGCCCCGAGGGCCTGGAGGCGATGGCCCCCTGCACCCTGCAGGCCGACGACACCGCTCAGGAGGGCGGTGACAACGGCGGTGGTGACCAGGGCGGTGACAACGGCGACGGCCAGAACGGTGGCGGTGGCGGCTTCGGCGGCCAGGCCGGCAACGGCCCCGTCGCGGGCGACTTCGTCAACATCCA
>NZ_JBEXXN010000029.1:0-82514 GCF_040630445.1 Streptomyces sp. NPDC005805 | reverse complement strand
ATCTGCCGCACCGAGTGCTGCGGCAGATCAGAGAGGTGAGGAACAGCCTTCATGGGGCGTCGGCTCGTACCACTCACACTGGACAACCCCCCGGACCCCCGCGCCTCAAACGCCGGCGAGGCTGGAAGGTCTCCGGCGAGGCTGAGAATCCAGCCCGTCCGGCGTTTGAGGACACCGTGCGAAGCGCGGTGCAGCCCGGACGGCGGGGGCCGGAACAGTCGGCCCCGCCTACGCGAAGCGCTGCCCCGCCGACCCGTCGCACGCCCGCAGCCGCAGCGCCTCCCCCTTCACCGCCGCCGTCGCGCACAGCGACTGCGCACCGGCCGGGCGCAGCGTGTCGCCGACCCGTACGAAGCGCTGGTTCTCGCCGCCGTGGCAGTCCCACACGATCAGGCCCGCGCCCGCGCGGTAGTCAGCGCCCCGGACGTCCAGGCAGCGGTCCTGGGTGAGGGCGGTGTGGACCGAGCCGCGGGACGTGTCGTGCCACCACGCCTGGTTGCGGCCGTCGTGGCAGTCCCAGCCCAGCACCGCCGTGCCGTTGCGGGTGACCGCGCCCTCCACGTCCGCGCACGGGCCCGCCGCCGACCTCAGCGGGCGGAAGGCGTCGTCCCAGGCGAACGGGAAGAGCTTCGGGCTGCCGGTGGAGGCGACGTCCGCGCAGCTCGCCTCGTTCAGGCCCGAGTTCCAGAGCTGGGTGAGGCAGCTCGCGAAGGCCGCGTGCCCGCGCGCGTTCGGGTGGAAGGACTGGCGGACCGAGTTGGCGTCCGGCGGGAAGGGGTTGGAGAGGTCGACGTAGAGTCCGCGCGCCCACGCGTCCTCGTGGCAGACCTCGTGGCCGTGGAAGAGGCGGGAGTTGTCCAGGTAGACCGCGCCCGTGGTGCGGGCCGCCTGCCGGATGCCGCGTTCGAAGGCCGGGACGGCGGTGTTGCGGCCCCACACGGTGTCGGAGTCGTAGCCCATGCCGCCGCAGATCAGCTTGCCGGGGAACTTCGGGTTGTCGCGGAAGTCGGGGCCGATCGGGCTCGGGTAGCTCATCAGGACGAGCCGGTAGTCGGTGTCCGCGTACCCCGCGTCGCGCATCACGGTGCGCAGGTCGCGCGCGGTCTGCTCGACCTTGGGGACGAGGCCGTCGACGCGGGCCTGCCAGCCGGGCGCGTACTTCGGCTCGCAGGGGCCCTGGATCAGGATGAAGCGGGTGACGCAGTCGGTCATGACCGGGCCGAACTGGAGGTCGTCGTTGGCCCCGGCGACCAGCAGGACCATCTTGATGCGGGTGTTGCGGGCCTTGATCGCGAGGTTGTCGCTCTGGACCAGTTCGTCGGCGTACTGCTTCGTCCCGCCGATGCGGATGTTGACCGAGGAGGCGCCGGAACAGGAGACGTTGTAGGTGACGTCGGCGGCGATGCCGGTGCGGTGGACGGCCGCCTCCGGGGAGCGGTGGCACCAGTTGTCGGGGCCGTTGGTGCCGGGGTCGTAGGTGCCCACGCCCTCGCCGGAGATCTCGCTGTCGCCGAGCGAGATCAGGCCCGTCTTCCGCTGGGCGAGGGGGCGTTCGGCGGGGCTGCCGTAGAGCGCGGTGGCCTCGGCGGCGCGGATCGCCTCCAGTTCGGGCGGCAGCGGGACGGCGGCGGTGCGGGGGCCGGTGCCGGACGCGGCGGGAGCCGGGGCCGCCGTCGCGGCGGACCCTCCGAGCACGGTGGCGAGGAGGACCGCGGCCGCCACCGTTCTTGAGAGCATGCGAAGTCCTGTTCCTGAACGCTTCATTGCGCCTCCGCGGGTTGTGGTTACCCGGGGTATTTACTGGCGGGTAGCGCGGTTGGGAATACGCAGAACAAGACAACTGCTCAACTTTTCGAGCGTTCGAGCGGAAGCCGGAGGAAGGACGAGCGATGAGCGGCACCGAGGCGGCGGACGGCAGCAGGCACGGCGACACGACCGGGGGCGCTGCCGGCGCCGGCAGTGGGGAGGCGTTCCGGGTCGAGCGCGACTCCATGGGCGAGGTACACGTCCCCGCGGACGCCAAGTGGCGGGCCCAGACCCAGCGGGCGGTGGAGAACTTCCCCCTCTCCGGCCAGCGCCTGGAGCGCGCCCACATCGAGGCCCTGGCGCGCGTCAAGGGCGCCGCCGCAGTGGTCAACGCGCGGCTCGGCGTACTGGACAAGGAGGTCGGGGAGGCGATCGCGGAGGCCGCCGAGGAGGTTGCCGAGGGCCGGTGGGACGCCCACTTCCCCGTCGACGTCTTCCAGACCGGCTCCGGCACCTCCTCCAACATGAACGCCAACGAGGTGATCGCCACCCTCGCGACCGAGCGCCTGGGCCGCGGCGTCCACCCCAACGACCAGGTGAACGCCTCCCAGTCGTCCAACGACGTCTTCCCCTCCTCCATCCACATCGCCGCCACCGCCGCCGTGACCGGCGACCTGGTCCCGGCCCTGGAGCACCTGGCGGCCTCCCTGGAGCGCAAGGCGGCCGAGTTCGCGGCCGTGGTGAAGTCGGGGCGCACCCACCTGATGGACGCCACGCCCGTCACCCTGGGCCAGGAGTTCGGGGGGTACGCGGCGCAGGTCCGGTACGGGATCGAGCGGCTGCGGGCGGTGCTGCCCCGGCTCGCCGAACTGCCCCTGGGCGGCACCGCGGTGGGGACCGGCATCAACACCCCGCCCGGCTTCTCGGCGGCCGTCATCGCCGAGGTCGCGCGGACCACCGGGCTGCCGCTGACCGAGGCGCGGGACCACTTCGAGGCCCAGGGCGCGCGGGACGCGCTGGTGGAGACCTCGGGGCAGCTCCGCACGATCGCGGTCTCGCTCACCAAGATCTGCAACGACCTGCGCTGGATGGCCTCCGGCCCGCGCACCGGTCTCGCCGAGATCGCCCTGCCCGACCTCCAGCCCGGCTCCTCGATCATGCCCGGCAAGGTGAACCCGGTGGTCCCGGAGGCGGTCCTGATGGTCGCCGCGCAGGTCACCGGCAACGACACCACGGTCGCGGTGGCCGGGGCGGCGGGCAACTTCGAGCTGAACGTGATGCTCCCGGTGATGGCGAAGAACCTGCTGGAGTCGGTACGGCTGCTGGCCAACGCCTCCCGGCTGCTCGCGGACCGGACCGTGGACGGCATCACCGCCAACGCGGAACGCGCCCGCGAGTACGCGGAGTCCTCCCCCTCCGTCGTCACCCCCCTCAACAAGTACATCGGCTACGAGGAGGCCGCGAAGGTCGCCAAGCGGTCCCTCGCGGAGCGGAAGACGATCCGCGAGGTGGTCCTGGAGTCCGGCTATGTGGAGCAGGGCGCGCTGACCCTGGAGCAGCTGGACGAGGCGCTGGACGTGCTGCGCATGACCCACCCCTGACCGCGCCGGTCCCGGTCCCGGGCGGGCGGCCCGCGCGGCACGCCCCCGTGACCGGGATCGCGGCGGCCGGCGAGGGGTACTCCTAAGATCTGCTCATGACAGGGACGGAACGCATCGCACGCTGGACGCCGGGAGACCACATCCTGTGGCGGTACCGCGGCCATGCCCCGGACCTGGACGGCTGCTCCGTGCACATCTGCCGGCCGGTGACGGTCGTCCAGGACACCGAGGACCTGCTCGCCGTGTGGATGGCGCCGGGCACCGAGTGCGTGAAGCCGGTGCTCGCGGACGGTACGCCCGTCCATCTGGAGCCCCTCGCCACCCGCTACACCGCCCCCCGGACCCTCACCACGGACCGCTGGTTCGGCTCCGGGGTGCTCAAGCTCGCCCGGCCCGCCGACCCGTGGTCGGTCTGGCTGTTCTGGGAGTCGGGCTGGCGGTTCAAGAGCTGGTACGTGAACTTGGAGGAGCCGCGCACCCGTTGGGCCGGCGGGGTGGACTCCGAGGACCACTTCCTCGACATCTCCGTCTACCCGGACCGCACCTGGCTCTGGCGGGACGAGGACGAGTTCGCCCAGGCGCAGGCGGTCGGGCTGATGGACGCGGCCAAGGCGGAGCGGGTGCGGGAGGCCGGGCGGGCGGCGGTGGCGGCGATCCGGGCCTGGGAGGCGCCGTTCTCCTCCGGCTGGGAGCACTGGCGGCCGGACCCGTCGTGGACGGTGCCGCGGCTGCCCGCGGACTGGGCGGCGGGCGTCCCGGAGCGCCGGCTGGCGTCGTAGGCACTCCCCGGCCCGGAACCGCGCGGACGGACACGGCACCGGGCCGGCCCCGGTGGGCGGACGGACACGGCACCGGACCGGCCCCGGTGGGCGGACGTGGCGCGCGCCGGGGTTGACGTGGACCGGATCTGGCCGAAAATTTGCGTTTCGCTCCTCGCGGTGCCCGATCTCTCCGGTCCTGCCGCCTCCACCGCTGCCGCTCTCTGTCCGATTCCGGTCAGGGAACGCGCTCCGGCGCGTACGACCTCGTGAGACTCTTGATGCGCCCCCTGGGGGCAAACGTAGGATCGTCCTCCGCGGTGCCGCATGTCACGAGGGAGAGTGCGCAGGACAGACCGCACGTCAGTACCAGTCACCGAAGTCAGCACGAGTCGCACAGAGGGGGTCGAGCCGTGCCGGACGTCCGCCGTCCCGCCGGGGCCGGTCCCCGGACGGGTACCCCGCCCTTCGCGGCGCACCCGCGCAGCGGTGTCCGCCGCACCGGCGCCGGACACTCTCCAGCGATCACCGCGCACCACCGGCACGGACGGACGGAACCCCAGGCGTGACGGAGCACCCCACCGCCCATGAAGGCCGGCAGCCCCTGGCTGCCCGGTCGCAGGAACGCACCCGGCCGCGGGCGCAGGCCGCCGGGTCCGTGCCCGCCGGTCCGGCGCCGGCCCCCGGGTCCGTGCCCCAGCCGCACACCGTCCAGGCCCCGGCGCAGGACCTCGCCGGGATCGCCCGGCGGGAGGGCGACCGGCTGCGCTTCGTGGGCGCGGCGACCCGGCGGATCGCGCGCGGCATCGACCTGGACGAGATCGTCCTCGGGCTCTGCCGGGCCACCGTGCCCACCTTCGCCGACGCGATCCTCGTCTATCTGCGGGACCCGCTGCCGGTCGGCGACGAGCGCCCCGTCTCCCCGTTCGTACTGCGGCTGCGGCGCAGCGACCGCCTGCGCTCCGCCGAGGAGGGCGGCGCCGAGGCCGCCGGCTCCGGTTCCGGCGCGCTGATCCCGGTCCTCGACCCCGGCACGGACCTGGCCCCGGCCGCCGAACTGTGCGAGGTCCGCTCGGGCGGCGCGCTCTCCGAGGTGCTGCGCGGGGTGCGCCCGGTCTTCGGCGACTCGGCAGCCGCCCGCGCCGCCCTGCCCGAACTGCTCGGCGACGGGCGGAGCGTGCCCAGCGGGCACCGGGCGATACTCGCCCCGCTGCGCGGCCGCCGCCGGGTCATCGGCGCCGCCGTCTTCCTGCGCCGCCCGGACCGGCCCGCCTTCGAGCCCAACGACCTCCTGGTCGCGGCCCAGCTCGCCACCCACACCGCCCTGGGCATCGACAAGGCCGTCCTCTACGGCCGCGAGGCGTACATCGCGGACGAGCTCCAGCGGACCATGCTCCCCGACTCGCTCCCCCAGCCCACCGGCGTCCGCCTCGCCTCCCGCTACCTCCCGGCGGCCGAGACCGCCCGGGTCGGCGGGGACTGGTACGACGCGATCCCGCTGCCCGGCAGCCGGGTCGCGCTGGTGGTCGGCGACGTCATGGGCCACTCCATGACCTCCGCCGCGATCATGGGCCAGCTCCGCACCACCGCGCAGACCCTCGCCGGTCTCGACCTGCCGCCCCAGGAGGTCCTGCACCACCTGGACGAGCAGGCCCAGCGCCTGGGCACCGACCGCATGGCCACCTGCCTGTACGCGGTGTACGACCCGGTCTCGCACCGCATCACCATCGCCAACGCGGGCCATCCGCCGCCCATCCTGCTGCACCTGGGCGGCCGGGCCGAGGTGCTGCGGGTGCCGCCCGGCGCGCCCATCGGCGTCGGCGGGGTGGACTTCGAGGCCGTCGAGCTGGACGCCCCGGCGGGCGCGACCCTCCTCCTCTATACGGACGGTCTGGTCGAGTCCCGGCTGCGGGACGTGTGGACCGGGATCGAGCAGCTGCGGGAGCGCCTGGCCGCGACCGCCCAGCTCACCGGCCCGGACCACTCGCCGCCGCTGGAGGCCCTCTGCGACGACGTGCTCGACATGCTCGGCCCCGGCGACCGGGACGACGACATCGCCCTGCTCGCGGCCCGTTTCGACGGGATCGCGCCGAGTGACGTCGCCTACTGGTTCCTGGAGCCGGAGGACGCGGCCCCCGGCCGCGCCCGCCGCCTGGCCCGCCGCGCCCTGGAGCGCTGGGGCCTGGCGGACCTCTCGGACTCGGTGGAACTGCTGGTCAGCGAGGTCGTCACCAATGCCGTGCGGTACGCGGAGCGGCCGGTGATGCTGCGGCTGCTGCGGACCGACGTGCTGCGCTGCGAGGTCGGCGACGACTCCCCGCAACTGCCGCGGCAGCGCCGTGCCCGGGACACCGACGAGGGCGGCCGCGGTCTGTTCCTGGTGAACCGGCTGGCCCGTCGCTGGGGCGCGACCCGGCTCTCCACGGGCAAGGTCGTCTGGTTCGAGCTGCCCACCCGGGGCTGACACTCCCCGAGCCGACCCGTCGAGCGACCCCGCTCATATGCGGTACAAGTCCGGATTCCATCCAAATGTTGCCGGAGGGGTGTCGTAGGAGTTCACTGGGGCACACGGCCGAAGCGACCACAAACCCCAGATCGACGGGAGGACGCTCGTGTCCGAGTCACCCCCCAGGGCACCCTTCACCACCAGCAACTCCGGTATCCCGGTCGAGAGCGACGAGCATTCCCTGACCGTGGGACCGGACGGTCCGATCCTGCTCCAGGACCACTACCTGATCGAGAAGATGGCCCAGTTCAACCGTGAACGGGTCCCCGAGCGGGTGGTGCACGCCAAGGGCTCGGGTGCCTACGGCTTCTTCGAAGTCACCAACGACGTCAGCCAGTTCACCAAGGCCGACCTCTTCCAGCCGGGCCGCCGCACCGACATGCTGGCCCGCTTCTCCACGGTCGCGGGTGAGCAGGGCTCCCCCGACACCTGGCGCGACCCCCGGGGCTTCGCGCTGAAGTTCTACACCGAGCAGGGCAACTACGACCTGGTCGGCAACAACACCCCGGTCTTCTTCGTGCGCGACACGATCAAGTTCCAGGACTTCATCCGGTCCCAGAAGCGCCACCCGGTCACCGGGCTGCGCGACCACGACATGCAGTGGGACTTCTGGACCCTCTCCCCGGAGTCGGCCCACCAGGTCACCTGGCTGATGGGCGACCGGGGCATCCCGAAGACCTACCGGCACATGAACGGCTATGGCTCGCACACCTATATGTGGATCAACGAGGGCGGCGAGCGGTTCTGGGTGAAGTACCACTTCAAGACCGACCAGGGCATCGACTTCCTCACCCAGGAGGAGGCCGACGAGGCCGCCGGCACCGACCCCGACCTGCACCGCCGCGACCTGTTCGAGGCGATCGAGTCCGGGAACGGGCCCTCCTGGACCCTGAAGGTCCAGATCATGCCGTTCGACGACGCGCCGGACTACCGCTTCAACCCCTTCGACCTGACGAAGGTGTGGCCGCACGGCGACTACCCCCTGATCGACGTCGGCCGGATGGTCCTCGACACCAACCCCGAGGACTACTTCATCCACATCGAGCAGGCCGCCTTCGAGCCGTCGAACATGGTCCGGGGCATCGGCCCGTCGCCGGACAAGATGCTGCTGGGCCGGCTCTTCTCGTACCCGGACACCCACCGGTACCGGATCGGCGCGAACTACACGCAGCTGCCGCCCAACCGGCCGCGTTCGGCGATCAACTCGTACGCGAAGGACGGCGCGATGCGCTACGAGCCCTCGTACGCGTCCCGCCCGTACGCGCCGAACTCCTACGGCGGTCCGGCGGCCGATGTGGCGCGCTTCGGGGAGCCGGCGGGCTGGGCGACGGCGGGCGAGATGGTGCGCGAGGCGGCGTTGAAGCACCGGGACGACGACGACTTCGGGCAGGCGGGCACCATGGTGCGCGAGGTCCTCGACGACGCCCAGCGCGAGCGGCTCGCCTCCAACATCAGCGGCCATCTCCTGGACGGGGTGAGCCGGCCGGTGCTGGAACGGGCGCTGCAGTACTGGCGGAACGTGGACAAGAACCTCGGCGACACGGTCGCCAAGAAGGTCAACGGCGGCTGACGCCGACCCACCGCCCGCACACGGGAAGGGGCGTCCCCTCGGGGGCGCCCCTTCCCGTGTGCCGTGCTCAGTCCTCCCGGAGGAACCCGCTCTGCGGGCGGACCGGGTCGGTGTCGTCGTCCGGCTCCACCGGCGGGGAGAAGGTGCCTCCACCGGACGGGGACGGGAGCGGCGGCTTGCTGGTCGGGTCGCTCGGGGTCGGGTCCGGGGACGTGGACTCCGACTTGGAGGGCGAGGGGTCGGGTGACTCGGACTCCGACTCGCTCTCGCTGGGCGTCGGGTCCGGGGACTCGGACTTGGAGGGCGAGGGGTCGGGCTCGGGGCTCGCGGGCTCGGCCACCTCCAGGTCGAAGCGGGCGTCGGAGCCGCCGTTCAGCGCGTCGGTCGTGTAGGCGCCCCAGATCCGGGCCGGGAAGCCGCCGCCGTTGGCGCGGCCGGAGTTGGCCGTGCCGGTGAGGCTGACCTGACCGGTGCCGTCCGCCTTCTCGCCGAAGAGGGCGACCACCGTGGTCAGTTCGGGGGTGTAGCCGGCGTACCAGGCCGAACGGTTCTGCTCGGAGGTGCCGGTCTTGCCCGCCGCCTGGTACGGGCCGGCCGCGGCGACGCCGGAGCCGTTGCGCACCACACCGGTGAGGCCGGAGGTCACCGTGTCCGCGGTCTCCCGGCTGACGGCCTGGCCGCCGACCGGGTCCGCCAGCTCGACGGTGCGGTCCTTGTGCTCGGCCTTGGCGACCACCGCGGGCGTGATCTTCTTGCCGTGGTTGTCGAGGGTCGCGTAGACCCCCGCCATGTCCATGGTGGAGGCGCCCATCACACCGAGGGAGATGGCCGGGCGCTCGGGGAAGTTGACGTCCGGGACGCCCAGTTCCAGGGCGGTCTTCTTCACCTTGTCGAGGCCGACGTCCACCGCCATCTGCGCGAAGGCGGAGTTGATGGACCGGTTGAGGGAGGTCTGCACGCTGACCGGGCCGTGGCTGCGGCCGAGGTCGTTCTGCGGGGCGAAGGGGGTGTCGCTGCCGACGACGGGACGGCGGCTGGTGCCGTCGTAGACCGTGTTCAGGCCGATCGGGGAGCCCTTCTGGGTGGTGGACTCGTTCTCCAGGGCGGAGGCGAACACCACGGGCTTGAAGGTGGAGGCGGGCTGGTAGTCGCGACGGGTCGCGTTGCTGATGTAGTGCTTCACATAGTCCGTGCCGCCGTACAGGGCGACGACCTTGCCGGTCTTCGGGTCGACCGAGGTGGCGCCCGCCTGGACGGTGGCGTCGACCTTGCTGCCCTCGCGGTCGAGCTCGTCCTCCAGCTTCTCCTGGACGGCGTTCTCCAGGGCCTTCTGGCGCTTCTTGTCGATGTTGAGCGTGATGGTCCAGCCGCCGGCGTCGAGGTCCGCCTCGGTGAGGCCCTGACGGGCCAGCTCCTTCTTCGCCGCGTCGACCAGGTAGCCGGTCTGGCCCTGCATACCGGGCGCGGGGCGGGGCTCCTTGGGCACCGGGAAGGTCATCCCGGCCCGCTTGCCCGCGTCCAGCCAGTCCTCCTCGACCATGTTGTCGAGGACGTAGTTCCAGCGCTCCTTCACCAGCGCCTTGCCGTCCTTGGAGGCCACGGCCCAGTCGTACTGGCTCGGGGCCTGGAGGAGGGCGGCGAGGTAGGCGCCCTGCTCGACGGTGAGCTTCTCGGCGTCCACGCGGTAGTACGCCTGGGCGGCGGCCTGGATGCCGTAGGCGCCGCGGCCGTAGTAGCTGGTGTTCATGTACCCGGCGAGGATCTCGGACTTGCTCTTCTTCTGGTCGACCTTGAGGGAGATCACCAGTTCCTTGAGCTTGCGGGTGACCGTCTGGTCCTGGTCCAGGTAGTAGTTCTTGACGTACTGCTGGGTGATGGTCGAGCCGCCCTGCTTGCCCTGGCCGCTGAGGGTGTTCTTCAGCCCGCGCAGGGTGCCCTTGAAGTCGACGCCGGAGTCCTGGAAGAAGGTCTTGTTCTCCGCGGCGACGAAGGAGTACTGGACGTCCTTGGGGATCTCGTCGAGCCCGACGATCTCGCGGTTGACGTCGCCGGTGCGGCCGAGGATCGAGCCGTCGCTGTACTTGTAGACGTTGCTCTGCATCTCGGCCTCGGCGTTGGCCTTGGGGACCGGCACCAGCAGGTAGACGACGAAGAAGGCGCCCATCGCCAGCAGGCAGAGCCCGAAGAAGGTGCCCAGCATCTTCCGCCAGGTGAAGAAGCGGCGTATGCCGCCGCGTCCGCTCCGCCCGGCCCGGCGCGCATCGCGCTGCCGAGCCTGCCGCTCTTCCGCTCGGCCCATCGTGTCGCCGCTCCGCTCTTCCGTGTCGCCGGTCGTGTCCGTGGTCGTCTTCGCGGTCGTCAGTCCCGCCGGGGCGCCGGGCCCCGAATCAGCTCAGAAAGGTAACACCGGTGGTGCAGACAAAGGGGATTCGATCCGACCTTTTCCGGACGTGAGAATCAGCACCCCTTCCCATGGAACCGACTCACGAGGGGTGCGCAGGGTTGCCGCGGGCGCTAAAGTGCTATCACTTTGCTAGACAGTGTCCGGGCGCCCGGGGCGTCCGGACGATCACATACGGGGAGTGGGACATGAGCACAGACGACCAGGTGGCAAGGCCGTACACGACCGTGACGGAGGCGGCACTCGCCGACGCGCCGCAGATGCCCGCGCCCCGGGTGCGGGAGTTCGCGGCGCACAGCATCGGGGGCGGGCTCGCCCTGCTGCTCGGTCTGCTGGGGCTCGCGGGCGGGGTGGCGATGGTCCTGGCCGCCGTCCCGGTGGAGTCCGCGGGCGGCAAGGCGGTACTGATCACCGGCGGCATCCTGGTGTCGGTCCTCGCCTTCCTCGCGATGTGCGGGCTGAACATGGTGGCGCCGGGCGAGGCCCGCGTCGTCCAGCTCTTCGGCCGCTACCGGGGCACCATCCGCACCGACGGACTGCGCTGGGTCAACCCGCTCACCTCCCGCGCCAGGATCTCCACCCGGGTGCGCAACCACGAGACCGCCGTCCTCAAGGTCAACGACGCCTACGGCAACCCGATCGAGCTGGCGGCCGTGGTGGTGTGGAAGGTCGAGGACACCGCCCAGGCCATGTTCGAGGTGGACGACTTCCTGGAGTTCGTCTCCACCCAGACCGAGGCGGCCGTGCGGCACATCGCCATCGAGTACCCGTACGACGCCCACGACGAGGACGGCCTCTCGCTGCGCGGCAACGCCGAGGAGATCACCGAGAAGCTCGCCGTGGAGCTGCGCGCCCGGGTCGAGGCGGCCGGTGTCCACATCATCGAGTCCCGCTTCACGCACCTCGCCTACGCGCCGGAGATCGCCGCGGCGATGCTCCAGCGCCAGCAGGCGGGCGCGGTCGTCGCCGCGCGCCGGCAGATCGTGGACGGCGCGGTCGGCATGGTGGAGGTGGCGCTCGCCCGGCTCACCGAGCACGACATCGTGGACCTCGACCCGGAGCGCAAGGCCGCGATGGTCTCCAATCTGCTGGTCGTCCTCTGCGGGGACCGCGCGGCCCAGCCGGTCGTCAACACGGGCACGCTGTACCAGTGAACCCGCCGCCCCCTCCCCCGCCCGCCGGGGAGCGCAAGCAGGTACTGCTCCGCCTCGACCCGGCGGTGTACGAGGCGCTGGCCCGCTGGGCCGGCGACGAACTGCGGAGCGCCAACGCCCAGATCGAGTTCCTGCTGCGCCGGGCGCTCGCCGAGGCCGGGCGGCTGCCGAGGGACGTCTCCCCGCAGCCGCGGCGCGGCCGACCGCCGCGCACCCCGCCGCCGGGCACGGGGGACCCGGCGGCGGGATAGCGCGGGGGCGGGCGGGCCCGGGGGCGGGCCCCGGGGGCTTCCCCTTCGGCCGGGGGCCGAGGCGGAACCCCCGGGGGCTTCCGCCTCGGCCCTGAACCCCCGGGCCTCCGCTTCGGACTGAGGCCGGGGCCCGGGCCCCGGGGCCCTCGCTTCGACGAAGTGGGGAACCCCCGCTATACACCGCGCGTATACACCCCGTGTACGGTGACCGCCATGTCCATCGGCCACACCCTTCTCGCCCTGCTCGAAGCCGGCCCCCGCCACGGCTACGACCTCAAGCGCGCCTTCGACGAACGCTTCGGGCAGGACCGCCCCCTGCACTACGGCCAGGTCTACTCGACCATGTCCCGCCTCCTGAAGCACGGCCTCGTCGAGGTCGACGGCATAGAGGCGGGCGGCGGCCCCGAACGCAAGCGGTACGCGATCACCGACGCCGGGATCACCGATGTGTCCCGCTGGCTCGCCGAGCCCGAGAAACCCGAGCCCTACCTCCAGTCCACGCTCTACACCAAGGTCGTCCTCGCGCTGCTCACCGGCCGCAGCGCGGCCGAACTCCTCGACACCCAGCGCGCGGAGCATCTGCGCCTGATGCGCGCGCTTACCGACCGCAAGCGCCGGGGCGACCTCGCCGACCAGCTCATCTGCGACCACGCGCTCTTCCACCTGGAGGCGGACCTGCGCTGGCTGGAGCTGACCGCCGCCCGCCTGGACCAGCTCGCCGCGCAGGTGCGCGCGTGATCCCCGACGGCTCCCTGCTCGCCGCCGAGGACCTGCGCAAGTCCTTCGGCCCGACCACCGCCCTGGACGGGGTCTCGTTCTCCGTCCACCCGGGCGAGGTGGTGGCCGTGATGGGCCCCTCCGGCTCCGGCAAGTCGACCCTGCTGCACTGCCTCGCCGGGATCGTGGCACCCGACGCGGGCTCCGTCCGCTACGACGGGCGCGATCTCGCCGCCCTCGGTGACGCCGGCCGCAGCGCGCTGCGGCGCAGCGAGTTCGGCTTCGTCTTCCAGTTCGGCCGGCTGGTCCCGGAGCTGACCTGTGTGGAGAACGTGGCCCTGCCGCTGCGGCTCGGCGGGGCCCGGCGCAAGGACGCCGAGCGGACGGCCACCGAGTGGCTGGAGCGGCTGGAGACCGCCGACCTGGCCCGCAAGCGGCCCGGGGAGATCTCCGGCGGCCAGGGCCAGCGGGTCGCGGTCGCCCGGGCGCTGGTCACCTCGCCGCGGGTGCTCTTCGCCGACGAGCCGACCGGCGCGCTGGACTCGCTCAACGGCGAACGCGTGATGGAACTGCTCACCGGGGCGGCGCGCGAGCGGAACACCGCGGTCGTCCTCGTCACCCACGAGACCCGGGTCGCGGCCTGGTCCGACCGCGAGGTCGTCATCCGCGACGGCCGCTCCCGCGACCCGGAGTTCGCCCGATGAGACGGCTGCTCCATGAACTCGCCCTCGGCGCCCGGTTCGCCCTCGGCGGCGGACGTGAAGGGCTGACGCGGACCGCGCTGACCGCCCTCGGCACCGGTCTGGGCGTCGCGCTGCTGCTCCTCGCGGCCTCCGTCCCGCAGATCATGGCGGCCCGCGAGGCCCGGGAGGCGGCGCGGACCGCCTCCGACTGGTACAGCGCGGAGCCCGCGCAGCGCTCGGACCGGACCGTGGTGCACCTGGAGGCCCGCACCGAGTACCGGGGCGACCCCGTCGCCGGGGAGCTGCTGCGCGCCGACGGCACCCGGCCCGTGCTGCCGCCCGGGCTGGAACGGATGCCCGCCGCGGGCGAGATGTTCGTCTCCCCCGCGCTCGGCGAACTGCTCGCCTCCCCCGGCGGCGCCCTGCTGAAGGAACGTCTCGGCGCCCGGGTGGCGGGCACCATCGGTGACGAGGGCCTGCACGACCCGCACGATCTGCGCTACTACGCGGGCAGCGACACCCTGACGACCGCCAACGGCGGCACCCGCACGGCCGGTTACGGCACCGGCCGGCCGCACGACCTGGTGGACGCCCCGCTCGTCGTGCTGATCGTGCTGATCTGCGTGGTGCTGCTGGTCCCGGTGGCCGTCTTCCTCGCGACCGCGGCGCGCTTCGGCGGCGAACGCCGCGACCAGCGGCTCGCGGCCCTGCGGCTGACCGGCGCGGACGTCCGCGCCACCCGCCGGATCGCGGCCGGTGAGGCGCTGCTCGGCTCGCTGCTCGGACTGGCCGTGGGGGCCGGGGTGTTCGCGGTGAGCCGGCGGTTCGCCGGTTCGGTGCGGCTGTGGGATCTGGGCGCCTTCCCGCACGACGTGGTCCCGGCGCCGTGGCTCGCGGCCCTGGTGCTGCTCGCCGTGCCGCTCTGCGCGGTGGTGACGACCCTGGTCGCGATGCGTTCGGTGACGGTCGAACCGCTGGGCGTCGTACGGGGGTCGGCGCCGGTGCGGCGGCGGCTGTGGTGGCGGCTGGCGATACCGCTGGCGGGCCTCGGGGTGCTGCTGGCGATCGGCCGGGTGACGCCGGGCGGGGCGGTGGACACCTTCCCCATCGCGGCGGGCGCGATCCTGGTGCTGCTGGGGCTGTCCACGCTGCTGCCCTGGCTGGTCGAGGCGGTGGTCCGGCGGCTCGGCGGCGCCGGACCGCTGCCGTGGCAGCTCGCCGTGCGGCGGCTCCAGCTCAGCGGCGGGACGGCGGCCCGGGCGGTGAGCGGCATCACGGTCGCGGTCGCCGGGGCGATCGCGCTCCAGATGCTCTTCGCGGGCATGCACGCGGACTTCGCCCGGCTGATCTCCCACTCGACCTGGGCCGGGCGGATGACCGTCCAGGCCGAGTACGCGGCCCCGGGTCTCGCGTCCAAGGCGGAGAAGGCGTTCCGCGCCACGCCGGGTGTCCGGGAGGCCACCGCGGTGATCGAGGCGAGCGCCATGGGCACCGGCCCGGTCTCCGGGGACGAGACCCGGTCGATGACCTCCCTCGTGGTGGCCTCCTGCCCGACCCTGCAACGCCTCGCGGAGGTCTCCCGCTGCTCGGACGGCGACGCCTTCGTGGTCCACAAGCGGGGCGACGCCGAGCTGAACCGGTGGATCGACCGCACCGCCCGCAAGGGGCAGGCGGTCGATCTGAGCGACCCGTTCGAGCGGGACGGGAAGCGCGAGCCGCTGCTGTGGACGCTGCCCGCGGACAGCCCGACCGTCCCGGCCCGGCCGGACGCGGGCGGCGAGGAGCTCTTCGGCATCTTCGTGACACCCGGCGCGCTCACGGGGGCAAACGCGGGGGGCTCGGGGGCGGCGGGCCCGATGGACCCGGCCGCGCTGCCGGACGCGCGGACGGTCGCGCAGGTGCACCTCGACGACGGGGTCCCGGACGCGGCCGAGCACGTCCGCAACACGGCGGCCCGGCTGAGCCCCCTGCTCGCCGTGCGCGAGGCCGCCGACGCCGACCGGGACCAGCGGTACGCGAGCGTGCAGCGGGGTCTGCTGGCCGGGGCCTGCGGGACGCTGGCGCTGATCGCCGCGTCCCTCGTGGTGGCGCAGATCGAGCAGTTGCGGGAGCGGCGGCGGCTGCTGTCGGTCCTGGTCGCCTTCGGGACGCGCCGCGCCACGCTGGCCTGGTCGGTGCTGTGGCAGACCGCCCTGCCGGTGGCGCTGGGCATGGTGGTGGCGACCGCGGGCGGGCTGGCCCTGGGCGCGGTGATGCTGCGGATGACCGGCAAGGCGGTGACCGACTGGTGGGTGTTCGTGCCGCTGGCGGGGGCGGGCGCGGGCGTGGTCGCGGGGGTGACGCTGCTGACGCTGCCGGCCCTGTGGCGGCTGATGCGGGCGGACGGCCTGCGGACGGAGTGACGCGGGGGCCCTGGCGGGGCGGGGGGGCCGGGCCCGGCAACGGCGTCCCGTGGGCTCGTCGCGGAGGCCGGGCCCCCGCCGGTCCGCCCGTCCCCGTCAGTCCGCGACCCGTACCGGCAGCTCCCGCATCGCCTCCCGCAGGGCCCCCGCGAACTCGGCGAACTCCTCGGCCCGTGCCGTGCCCGCCCGCATCGCCAGGGCGATCCGGCGGCACGGCGTGGGCGCGGCGAAGTGCGCGGTGCCCAGCCCGCCCCGGCCCGCCTCCACCTCGACCGCGGTGCGCGGCAGCAGGGTCACACCCATGCCCCCGGCCACGAGCTGCACCAGGGTGGCGAGCCCGGCCGCGGTGGTGGTGACCGGCGCCCCGTCCGCGCGGCCGGCCTCCCGGCAGATGTCGAGCGCCTGGTCGCGCAGGCAGTGGCCCTCGTCGAGGAGGAGCAGCGGCAGCTCGCGCAGGGCCTCGCGCGGCAGGTCGCCCCGGCCGCCCAGCTCGTGGCCCTCGGGGGTGACCAGCACGAAGTCCTCGTCGAAGAGCGGGAGTTCGGTCACCCCCGGGACCCCCAGCGGCACCGCGAGCAGCAGCAGGTCCAGCCGCCCCGCGGTGAGCCCGTCGAGCAGCGAGGAGGTCTGCTCCTCGTGGACCTGGAGGTCCAGTTCCGGGTAGCGCCGGTGGACCAGGCGCAGCACGGCCGGCAGCAGATAGGGCGCGACGGTGGGGATCACCCCGAGGCGCAGCACGCCGGTGAACGGGGCGCGCACCGCCTCGGCCTCCTCCAGCAGCAGCCCGACCGCGTCCAGGACGGCCTTGGCGCGCACGGCGAGGCGCTCGCCGGCGGGCGACAGCAGCACCCTGCGCGTCGTACGCTCCAGCAGCTGGACACCGAGTGCCTCCTCCAGCGCGGAGACGGCGCCGGACAGGGCGGGCTGGCTCATCCCGATCGCTGCCGCCGCGTCCCGGAAGTGCAGATGCTCCGCCACGGCCGCGAAGGCGCGCAGCTGGGCAATGCTCGGCTGTTTGCCCCGGTTCATCTGTGCCACTGATAAGTACCTCCGATCGCGATGACCGAGTCTAGCTATTTCCGCGATCAATGCACCCTGTGCCACTATCAAGATCCGTCCAACCCCCGTGGAAGACCCCAAAAGGGCACCTTCCGGTACGCAAGGAGAGCGCGTGCTCACTGTCGGTGACCAGTTCCCCACGTTCGAGCTGACCGCCTGCGTCTCGCTGGAGAGCGGCAAGGAGTTCGAGACCATCGACCACAAGTCCTACGAGGGCAAGTGGAAGGTCGTCTTCGCGTGGCCCAAGGACTTCACCTTCGTCTGCCCGACCGAGATCGCCGCCTTCGGCAAGCTGAACGACGAGTTCGCCGACCGCGACGCCCAGATCCTCGGCTTCTCCGGTGACTCCGAGTTCGTCCACCACGCCTGGCGCAAGGACCACGCCGACCTGCGTGACCTGCCCTTCCCGATGCTGGCCGACTCCAAGCACGAGCTCATGCGGGACCTGGGCATCGAGGGCGAGGACGGCTTCGCGCAGCGTGCCGTCTTCATCGTGGACCCGAACAACGAGATCCAGTTCACCATGGTGACCGCCGGTTCCGTGGGCCGTAACCCCAAGGAGGTCCTGCGGGTCCTCGACGCCCTGCAGACCGACGAGCTGTGCCCCTGCAACTGGACCAAGGGCGAGACCACCCTGGACCCGGTCGCCCTCCTGGCCGGTGAGTGAGCATGGCCCTCGACGAGCTGAAGTCCGCCGTCCCGGACTACGCCAAGGACCTGCGCCTCAACCTGGGCTCGGTCATCGGCAACAGCGAGCTGCCCGAGCAGCAGCTCTGGGGCACCGTCCTGGCCTGCGCGATCGCCTCCCGCTCCCCGCGGGTGCTGCGTGAGCTGGAGCCGGAGGCCAAGGCCAAGCTGTCGCCCGAGGCGTACACGGCCGCCAAGTCGGCCGCCGCGGTCATGGCGATGAACAACGTCTTCTACCGGACCCGGCACCTGCTGTCGGACCCCGAGTACGGGACGCTGCGCGCCGGTCTGCGGATGAACGTCATCGGCAACCCGGGTGTGGAGAAGGTCGACTTCGAGCTGTGGTCGCTCGCCGTCTCCGCGATCAACGGCTGCGGCCAGTGCCTCGACTCGCACGAGCAGGTGCTGCGCAAGGCCGGTGTGGACCGCGAGACGATCCAGGAGGCGTTCAAGATCGCCGCTGTGATCCAGGCCGTGGGCACCACCCTGGACGCCGAGGCCGTGCTGGCCGAGTAGTCCTCCCCGCGCACGAGGAAGAGCCCCCGCGGGCCGGAACATCCGGCCCGCGGGGGCTCTTCGCATCGGCGGCTCAGCCCTTGAGGCGGGCCAGCAGCGTCCTGGTGTCCTCGATCAGCAGGGCCTCCACATCGGCCGTGTCGACGGTCTGGTCGCCGCCGATGTCTCCCTCGTAGGTGAAGACCGCCAGGCTGAACGTCGCCTGGCCGTCGAGGACGTCCAGTTTGACGCTCGTGGAGTCCCTGGTCACCAGGGCGCGTTCGCCGAGGCCGTCGACCGAGCGGGGTGCCTCCTCCGACTCCAGGAAGTACTGGGCCCCCACATGGATCCGGCCCTCGAACTCCACCCCGGGGTCGGCCTTGCGGTGCAGCGTGTAGGTGATCATGAGTTCCGGGTTCGACCAGTACTCGTTGCCCTCGTCGTCGACCTCGGGCTCGGCGCCCTCCGGCTTCATCGACAGGTTGCAGGTCGTCTCGACGAGGTCGGGGTGCCGGCGGACCTCGGGCGAGGTCACTTCCTCCGGTCTGCCCAGCACGCCCTTGAGCGAGGTGAAGTCCTCCTTCTCGCAGATCTTCGCCGTGTCGCGGTATCCGCCCAGGTCCGGCTTCTGCTGTCCGTACGCGTACAGTCCGCCCGCCCAGACGGCCGACGCGGCCAGCGCGCCGCCCAGCGCCCACAGCCAGCCGCGGCGGCGGCCGCCGGGTCCGTTGCCCGGGACGGGGTCCTCGCCGGAGACCGTGTCGGGGCCGTGGCCGCCGCCTGGCTGCCCGGGGACGGTCCGGCCGGGGCCGTCGAAGCCGTGCTCACCCACCAGTTCGGGTTCGGAGATCACTGCTGCCCCTCCTCGGTGCCGGATCGGGGCGCCGAGGGCCCTGCCGAGGGCGCGGGGGTCGGCGCGGTGGCCAGGGCCGTCGCGCCGTGCGGGGGCGGTGAACCGCGCAGCGCCTGCTCCTGGCTGTACGCGCGCAGATAGCCGACGACGGTGTTGGTGACGGCCACCAGCGGCACCGCGACCACCGCGCCGCCGATGCCCGCGGTCAGCCCGCCCGCCGCGACGGCGAGGACGACCGCCAGGGGATGCACGCGCACCGCCCGGCCGAGGATGAACGGCTGGAGGACGTGCCCCTCGATCTGCTGCACCGCGAGCACCACGACCAGCACCATCAGCGCGGTGAACACGCCCTGGGTGACCAGCGCGACGACCACCGCGAGGGCACCGGAGATCACCGCGCCGACGAGCGGGATGAACGCGAAGAGGAAGATGAACACGGCCAGCGGCACGGCCATGGGCACGTCCAGGAACCAGATCCCGAGCCCGATGAAGACCGCGTCGATCAGGGCGACCAGCACCGTGCCCCGCACATAGGCGGTCAGGGTCCGCCAGGCCCGCGGCCCGGCCCCGGCGACACCCGCCCGCGCCTGGGCGGGCACCAGCTTGAGGCTCCACTCCCAGATGCGCCGCCCGTCGTGGAGCAGGAAGAGGGTGGAGAACATCGCCAGCAGCATGCCGGTGAGGACCTCCACCATGACGGTCACGCCCTGGAGGCCGGCCGAGGTGATCTCCTCGGTGTTGGTGCCGATGGTGTCGCTCAGGTTCTGGGCGATGTCGTTGATCTGGCTCTCGGTCACATGGAACGGGCTGTCCAGCAGCCAGCGTTTGAGCTCGTCGATGCCGTCCCGGACCCGGGCGGAGAGGGTGTCCAGGTTCTCCATGACCTGCCACACCACGAACCAGCCGACCAGGCCCATGATGACGAAGCCGAGGACGGCGGTGACCGCGGTCGCCAGTCCGCGCGGCAGCCCGGCCCGCTTGAGGCGGGCGACGGTGGGCTGGAGCAGGGCGGTGACGAGGAGCGCCGCGACGAAGGCCAGGACGACCAGCTGGACGGCGCTGATGACCCGCATCAGGACCCAGAGGGTGCCGGCGAGGACCAGCAGACGCCAGCCGGCCTCCGCCGCCACGCGCATGCCCCACGGGATGGCCGCGACCGGGTCGGGCCGGGCCGCGACATCGGGGGCGTAGGACGGCGGCGGGGGGACCAGTTCCTCGGGCGGCGGGGCGTCCGGCAGGTCGTCGTCCGCCACGGCTTCCTTGCGGCGCTGTTCCAGCCGCGCCCCCGCCCGGGTGAGCCCGGAGCCCACCCGCCCCAGCCACCCTGGAACCTTCGACATCATGCTCCCTCGTGTGCCCCCGCTCTCCCCCTGCACCCCGGAGGGGGCGCGGAGGTGCTCCCGCCCGGGACGTTCGGCCCCGAACGCTACACGCACCGAGCCCCTCACCGTAGGACGGTGAGGGGCTCGTGAAGGTTGAGCGCCGGACCGGGCAAGCCGGTACCGGTGGTCGGCCCAGGGCCGGTGGTCGGCCTAGTACCAGTGGTTGGCCTGCCAGAAGGACCAGGCACCGCACGGGCTGCCGTAGCGGCTGTCCATGTAGTTGAGGCCCCACTTGATCTGGGTGGCGGGGTTGGTCCGCCAGTCGGCGCCGGCCGAGGCCATCTTGGAGCCGGGCAGCGCCTGGACGAGGCCGTACGCGCCCGAAGACGGGTTCTGCGCCTGGTAGTTCCAGGTGGACTCGCGCTGGACGATGTTGCTGAAGCACTGGAACTGGTCCGCGGGAATCATCTGCCGCGCCATCGCCTGGACCTGCGCGACGGTGTACGAGGCCTGCGGGGCGAAGTCGGAGGCGGAGCGGATCGAGTCGCGGTTGGCGCGCGCCTCGGCCTCCTCGCGCTCCTTCTTCTCCTTCTCCGCCTTCTCGACGGCGGCGGCCTTCTTCGCCTCGGCGGTCTTGGCCGCCTGGACGCGGGCCGACTCCTCGGCGGACTTCTTCGCGGCGGCGTCCGCGGCGGCGGCCTGTGCGTCGGCCTGCTGCGTCAGTGACGAGAACTGCACCTGGGCCTGCTGGCCCACGGGGATGTCCGCGAGGAGCGTCGTGTCGGCGGCGGCCGCTTCGAGGTTGTCCCCAGCGGGCTGGGTGCCGCCCGACGCGACGCCGACGACGGCGCCGACGGTGGTGACCGCTGTCGCGGAGGCGACGGCGAATCCCCGGACCGAGATCCGGCTCACACGGTTTCCTTCCAGCAGCGCCCACCCGGGTGACCTCGCGGACGCAATCGTGCCCCTGGCACTGGCCTCCACACTGCATGGGTCACGGGAGGCGCGGGCCCGGTGGGCAACTCCTTTCCGGAGTTGCCGCATTGTGCTCGCGGGCGGCATGCGACGGCAAGTCTTGAGTTGTGTGTTGCTGTGCACCACGGGTGGTGCGGTTGTGTCGCATGCGGGGCCTGACGGAAGCAAGACTCTGCCGGACGCCGACAGCGCAAGGCAATTATTCGTTGCGTGGGAAAGGTCACACCCCGTTTGGCCCAGGGGTTTTCGAGGAAATACCGCGCAGCACGGCGCCGCCCGGCTACGCTCTTGCGCTTTGCCGGACGGCGCCAACTGCTATGTCCCGGTTGCCGGGAGAATCCCTGATGCCACCTCAGGGACGAATCAGTCAGACGTGCCCGTCCTCCAGCATTTCGGTCACCAGGGCGGCGATCTGCGAACGCTCCGACCGGGTGAGCGTGACATGGGCGAACAGCGGATGCCCCTTCAGTTTCTCGACCACGGCCACGACTCCGTCGTACCGGCCCACCCGGAGGTTGTCCCGCTGGGCCACGTCGTGGGTGAGGACGACCCGGGAATTCGCCCCGACCCGGGACAGAACGGTCAGCAGGACGTTCCGCTCCAGCGACTGGGCCTCGTCGACGATGACGAACGCGTCGTGCAGGGACCGGCCGCGGATATGGGTCAGCGGCAGGACCTCCAGCATCCCGCGCCCCAGGACCTCTTCGATGACCTCCCGCCCGGCGACCGCCGAGAGGGTGTCGAACACCGCCTGCGCCCAGGGGCTCATCTTCTCGGCCTCGGTGCCCGGCAGATAGCCCAGCTCCTGCCCGCCCACCGCGTACAGCGGCCGGAAGACCATCACCTTCTGGTGCTGCCGCCGCTCCAGCACCGCCTCCAGACCGGCGCAGAGCGCGAGGGCCGACTTGCCGGTGCCGGCCCGGCCGCCGAGGGAGACGATCCCGACCTCCGGGTCCAGCAGCAGGTCGAGGGCGATCCGCTGCTCGGCGCTGCGGCCGTGGATGCCGAACGCCTCCCGGTCGCCGCGCACCAGGCGCACGTTCCCGTCCGGCGTGACCCGGCCGAGCGCCTTGCCGCGCTCCGACTGGAGGACGAGACCCGTGTGCACGGGCAGCTCGGCGGCCTCCGGCACATACAGCCGCTCCTCCCCGTAGAGGAGGTCCACCTGTTCGGCGGTGAGGGACAGTTCGGTCATCCCCGTCCAGCCGGCGTCGGTGATCGCCAGCTCGGCCCGGTACTCCTCGGCGAGCAGGCCCACCGAGGACGCCTTGATGCGCAGCGGCAGGTCCTTGGAGACGACCGTGACGTCGTACCCCTCGGCCTGGAGGTTGCGGGCCACGGCCAGGATCCGCGAGTCGTTGTCGCCGAGCCGGAAGCCCGCGGGCAGGATGCCGGGGTCGGAGTGGTTCAGCTCGACACGCAGGCTGCCGCCCAGGTCGCCGATCGGGAGGGGAGCGTCGAGACGGCCGTACCGGACGCGGAAGTCGTCGAGCAGGCGCAGGGCCTGCCGGGCGAAGTACCCGAGTTCGGGATGGTGTCTCTTGGCCTCCAGCTCCGTGATCACCACGATCGGGAGCACGACCTCGTGCTCGTCGAAGCGGCTCATGGCGTGCGGGTCGGCCAGCAGGACGCTGGTGTCGAGAACGTAGGTGCGCCTGTCGGGCAGGCGGCGCTTTGTGCTGTTCACCACGGAAGGACGTACCCCCTCGGACGAGGTCGGGGCGCGGCGCCGGACGGCGGCGTCGCGGACCATGGGTCCAGCCGGCGGAGCGGCGGACGGGCCGGGACGGGCCTCTGCGCGCGGGCCAGGGACAGGCCCCCGGCGCGGACCGCCGCTGCGGCACGGACCGTGCGGTCCGTACCTCGGCCGCGTGGGCCTGAGCAGTCCTCGGTGTGCAAAGGGCCTCCCGGGTGAGCGGTGTCGGCCGCTCACTGAGATACGACGTTCGTGGATCGGACGTCGACCTGGAGGGGGTATGCCCGCGAACAACTCCGGCCATGCCATGGCACGTGTCGTCATGCGGATGAACAGGGGATGACACCGGGCGGGCGCGGGGGGCGCGGGGTCGCACACGGGGCGCGTGGCGGGGTCTCGGGGCGGCGCGGCCGGGGCCCGGCGGGGGCCGCCGGGGACTTCGGGGCCCGCCCCGGAGTGTTCGGGGTTCTCCGGGCTCAGGCGCCGTAGCGCCGGTGGCGGGCCGCGTAGTCGCGCAGCGCCCGCAGGAAGTCGACCTTGCGGAAGGCCGGCCAGAACACCTCGCAGAAGTAGTACTCCGAATGCGCGCTCTGCCAGAGCATGAATCCCGACAGCCGCTGCTCACCGCTGGTGCGGATGACGAGGTCGGGGTCGGGCTGGCCCCGGGTGTAGAGATGCTCGGAGATGTTCTCGACCTCGACGGTCTCGGCGAGCTCCTGGAGGCTCGTCCCCTTCTCCGCGTGCTCCAGCAGCAGCGAGCGCACGGCGTCGGCGATCTCCTGGCGGCCCCCGTAGCCGACGGCGACGTTGACGATTATCCCGTCGATGGCGCCGGTCGCCTCCTCGGCCTCCTTCAGCACGGTCTGCGTGTGCGCGGGGAGGAGGTCGAGGGTGCCGACGTGGTGGACCCGCCAGCGGCCGTCGGCGGCGAGGTTGCGGACGGTGTTCTCGATGATGCTGAGGAGGGGGGTGAGCTCCTCCTCGGGGCGGTCGAAGTTGTCCGTCGACAGCAGCCACAGGGTGACGACCTCGACGTCGGTCTCGTCGCACCAGCCGAGCAGTTCGGAGATCTTGTCGGCGCCCGCCTGGTGGCCCTGGGCGGCGGTGCCGCCGGACGCCTTGGCCCAGCGGCGGTTGCCGTCGAGGATCACCCCGATGTGCTTGGGCACCTGGGCGTGGTCGAGGCGGCCCTCCACCCGGCGTGCGTAGAGCCCGTACACCAGGTCGCGCAGGTTCACTGTGTTACACCCCTCGAAACGGCTGTCCCCGAAGGCGCAACAGTACTGCGGCCGGGTCGCGGCGGCCCAACCTGGTGTGTCACAAGTCCGCGATAGCCCGTGATAGCAAGAACGGGTGAACGCATCCCCGCACTGGACCCCCGCACCGGACCGCTACGACGCCATGGAGTACCGGCGCAGCGGCCGTTCCGGCCTGAAGCTCCCCGCGATCTCGCTCGGCCTCTGGCACAACTTCGGCGACGACCGCGCGCTCGACTCGCAGCGCGCCATCCTGCGCCGCGCCTTCGATCTCGGCGTGACGCACTTCGACCTGGCGAACAACTACGGACCGCCGCCCGGCTCCGCGGAGCTGAACTTCGGCAAGCTCTTCGCGCAGGATTTCACCCCCTACCGGGACGAACTGGTCATCTCGACCAAGGCGGGCTACCTCATGCACCCCGGCCCGTACGGCGAGTGGGGCTCCCGCAAGTACCTGCTCTCCTCGCTCGACGCCTCCCTGAAGCGGATGGGCCTCGACTACGTCGACATCTTCTACTCGCACCGCTTCGACAAGGACACCCCGCTGGAGGAGACGATGGGGGCGCTCGCCTCCGCCGTCCGGCAGGGCAAGGCGCTCTACGCCGGCGTCTCCTCCTACACCGCCGAGCAGACCGCCGAGGCGGCCCGGCTGCTGCGCGAGATGGGCGTCCCGGCGCTCATCCACCAGCCCTCGTACTCCATGATCAACCGCTGGATCGAGGACGACGGGCTGCTCGACACCCTGGAGGGCGCGGGCATGGGCTGCATCTCCTTCGCGCCGCTGGCGCAGGGGCTGCTGACCGGCAAGTACCTGAAGGGCATCCCGGAGGGCTCCCGCGCCACCCAGGGCAAGTCCCTCGACCCCGGCCTCCTCTCGGACGACGTGCTGCGGCGGCTGCGCGGGCTGAACGAGATCGCGGCGGGCCGGGGCCAGTCCCTGGCGCAGCTCGCGCTCTCCTGGGTGCTGCGCGACCCGCGGATGACCTCGGCCCTGATCGGGGCGTCGAGCGTGCGGCAGCTGGAGGAGAACATGGCGGCCCTGGCCGCGCCCGCGCTGACGGAGGCGGAGCTGACGGAGATCGACACCTTCGCGGTGGACACCGCCGGCACCAATATCTGGGCCGCGCGGAGCTGAGCCCCCTGCCCCCTTCGCCGGGCGGGGACAGAAAACGGGCCGGTCCGTGGGGGGGATACGGACCGGCCCGAGGGGGGGGTTCCACCATAACCCTTCGTAAGCGGTGTTGGATGCCATGACATGCCAACGCGGCGTGGCGGATCCCGCGGACGGGGCGGCGGGGGCCACCGGAGGGGGTGCCGGACGGCCTCCGGCCTGGGGTCCGCCCGGTCCGGGGCGGCCGTTTCCGTACCCGCGCGACCGGGCCGCCGGCGGGCCCGTCCCTCCGACGGGTGACCCCGCGTCACGGGCCTTGCGTTGACGCGCGGATCGCGTACCCCCGGCGGGCGGCCTCAGGACGCGCCCAGGGCCCCGGCGAGCAGCCCCAGGTACGCCCCGGCCAGCATGAACGGTCCGAAGGGGATCGCCGTCCGCCGCCCCGCGCGGCCCAGCGCCATCAGGCCCAGCCCGTAGACCGCGCCCAGCAGGAACCCGGCGAACGCCCCGGCGAACAGGACCGTCCAGCCGTACCAGCCGAGGAACACCCCCAGGGCGAGGGCGAGTTTGACGTCGCCGAAGCCCATGCCGTTCGGATTGACCAGGAACAGCACGAAGTACGCGCCCCCGAGGACGAGCCCGCCCAGCAGCGCCCCCGGCCAGGACCCGGCCGCACCGGGCAGGAGCGCGGCGAGCCCGAGCAGGGCGGCGGCCCCGCCGGCGAGCGGCAGCGTGAGCCCGTCCGGCAGCCGGTGCACCGCCCGGTCCACGACGGCGAGCAGCACGCCGACCGGCGCGCAGAGCAGCCAGACCGCCACCTCGGGCCGGGGCCCGGTGGCGAGGGCGAGCAGCGCGCACAGGAGCGCGGTGGTGAGGGGCAGGACGGGGGCGCGGCGGTAGCGGGGGCCCGGGGCGTCGGGGTCGGCGGGGTCGCTTTGGGCGACCACCGGGCCGGGGTCGCCGTGCCCGGCCGCCGGGCGGGGGTGGTCACTCCGCACCACCGCCGGGCCGGGGGGCGGGGCGAGCGGCCCGGTCGTCGCCCTCGCGCACTCCCGGCACCGCGCGAGCCCCACCCAGCCACGCACCGGCCCGCCGATCGGATGCCCGGCCGGGCACGCGTCGCGCCACGCCTCCTCCGGCTCGACGGAGAGGCGGTAGGCGGCCCGGGGCACCAGCAGCCCCGCCGCGCCGCCCCACAGGGCGGCGACCACGGCAAGCATCGGCGTCGGGTCCACGCCGGGATCCTAGGGCTCGGCACCGGCGGTCAGGCCCGGGAACGGGCCCACGCAACGGCGGAATAGGCCATTCCGATCGCAAGTCCCATAGACCCGGCACATGGATTCATAATGAATGGCATAGTCATGACATTCGGCAAGTCCCGGGAGACATGGGGGAATTCAGTGAGACCGATCAGAAGTACGAGCCGGCTCACCGTCGGCGCACTGGCCGTTGCGCTGTCGGCCGTCCTGCTGCCCGCCGCCGGTGCAACCGCCTCGGAACCGGGCACAGCGGGAGCGCAGAGCCCGGCCACCGACAGCACTGCCGTCACGGCGGAGACGAAAGGGGACTTCGCCGCCCTCGCCGAAGCCGTGATCACCAAGCGGACGGCCGCCCTTGTCGAGGGCACACAGTCGTTGGCCAGGGCCTCGACGCCACCGGTCGGCGATGTACGCCTCGCCGGCACCGTCGCCCGCGCCGAGGACCGTGCCGTCACAGGGCTGGTGAAGCGCAAGAAGCTCCTCGCCGAACTCGACGAGGCCTACACAGCCGCGGACACCGACGTCACCATCGACTAGGTGACAGTCGCCGCCGACGGCCGGGCAACAGCTCACGCCACCGAGACCACCGTGCTCACCTACAAGAAGATCCGAGGCGACGAGCCGCCGACGACGGGCTTCCAGGCACGCCACGAACTGACCTTCACCGCAGGCGCGGACGGGACATGGCAGCTGTCCCGGATCTCGCCGCTCGAAGAGGGCGGCCCCGGGGCGGTGAACGCACCGGAAACCGAGGTCGTGGACCCGGGCGGCGAGGAGACACCCGTCGGCGAGCCGGCGACCACCTCGGAGCCCGCACAGCAGCAGAACAAGTTCTCGGTGGCGGCCGGCTACAACTACAGCGCCATGGCCAAGTACGCCGAGAAGCACTGGAAGAACTACAACCCGGCATACCGCACGTTCAACGGCGTCGGTGGCGACTGCACCAACTTCATCAGCCAGGCGCTGCGCGCGGGAGGCTGGAAGAACGACACCGGTTGGTACAAGAGCTACAAGAACTGGTGGTACAACTCCAGCAACCAGACCTGGTCCTGGACGAGCGTCAGCTACTGGGCCTCGTTCGCCCTGCACAGCAAGCGGACGTACAACCTCTCCAACGTGTACCACATGGGTGTCGGGGACATTCTCCAGATGGACTTCACCAGCAACGGGTCCAAGGATCACTCCATGATCACGACCTACCGGAGCTCCAGCGGTGTCCCGTACCTCACCTACCATTCGACCAACACCTACCGAAAGTCGGTGGCGAGCCTTGTGGCGTCCAACAAGGGAGCGACGTACTACGCCTTCCGCACCTGAGCCGGAACGGCCGGCCGACGGGCGGGCGGGCCGCCGGTTCGGGGTGGCGGCGGCCGTGGTGTGCGCCGCGCTCGTGCTCGCGGCGTGCGGGGGCGGTGGCGAGGGCGCCGAGAAGGCGGATCTCGCCGACCAGGACCGCTTCCTGACCGAGTACGTCCAGCTGCTCAACGCCTCCGACGAGGCCGGTCTCGCCGATCTCCTCGACGGCCACCCCGACGGCGAGGACGACGCGAAGGCCCGGCTGCGGGCCTACGGCGGGCAGGGGTGGGACGTCACCTGGAGCCGGAACTCCGAGTTCCAGGACGTCTGGCAGGTCCGGCTGACCGGACAGGCGGCGGCCGGCGGCCGTGACGTCTCGGTCACCGAGACCGTGAGCTGGGAGGACGGGCAGTGGCACCTGGCCCCGATGGACGGGGTCGTGCCGAAGCCGTCCGGCGCGGCCGGTACCGCGCCTCCGGGCTGACCGCCCCGGGCCCCGACCCGTTCGAAGCGCGGGGCGGGGCCCGCTACCGTCCCCCCATGGGTGAATGGCGGGACGGCACGGCCGAGTTGTGGATTCCCGGGCGGGCCGAGCCGGTCGGGGTGGTGGTGGCCGCGTCGTACCGGGCGCGGAGGCGGGGGCTGCTCGGGCGGGACGGGGTCGAGGGGGCGATGCTGCTGACGCCGTGCGCGTCCGTGCACACCTTCCGGATGCGCTTCGCGATCGATGTGGCCCATCTGGACCGGGAGCTGCGGGTGCTGGCCGTGCGCACGATGGTGCCCGGGCGGCTCGGGCAGGTCCGGCTCAGCTCGCGCCATGTGCTGGAGGCGGAGGCGGGCGCAATGGCGGGGTGGGGGCTGGTGCCCGGCGTACGGGTGAACGTCCGCCCGGTCGCCGGGGGCTGAGCGCGCCGGGGTGGGCGATGCGCCAACGCCCGTACGAGGAAGGCCGGTTGCGGTCTGGCCCGGCGGGCCGTTCCGTGCCACCGGCATCCGGGACGAGCCGGGAAGTGCCGGACACCGGCAATGCGGAACCGGCCTCCGCGATGGCACGATCACCGTGAACGCCCGCCGCGCGCGGGCAGGTTGGCGGGCGTCCCCGGTGGCGGTCGGCAGTGCGACGGGGAGGCGGACGCGTGGTGGCACAGCGGGGCGGGGCGGCCGCGGCCGGGCAGCGGAGGGCCCCGGCCCCGGGCCGGATGGTCGTCTGCGGGGACGACGGGCTCGCCCACCGGCTCGCCGTCGAGCTGCGGGACGTCTACCGCGAGCGCGTCACCGTCGTCGTCCCCGCCGACCGCGAACCCCCCGCCGACAGCGGCGGCCGGACCCTGCGCTTCCTCGGCTCCGGGCTCCTCGGCCGCGTACCGTCGCCCGGCGCCCGGCCGCGACCGGGTGACCGGCGGGCCGCCGGTGACCTGCGGGTGATGGAGGCCCTCGAACCGGACGAGGAGGTCCTGACGGCCGCGGGCGCGGCCACCGCCTCCGCGCTGGCGCTCGTCTACGAGGACGACGAGACCAATCTGCGCGCCGCGCTCGTCGCACGGCGGCTCAACCCCCGGCTGCGCCTCGTCATCCGGCTCTACAACCGCAAACTCGGCCAGCACCTGGAGGAGTTGCTCGACCAGGCGGCGATCGTGGCCGAACCGGACATCGACCTCGCCGAGCTGGACTCCTCCACCACCGTGCTCTCGGACGCCGACACCGCCGCCCCGGCCCTGGCCGCGACCGCCGTGGCCGGCACCGGCAAGGTGATCCACGCCGACGGCCTGCTGCTGCGCGCCGTGGAACGCACCCCGCCCGGGGAGGGCGCCGTCGCCGACCCCGGGCTGTGCACCCTGGCCCTGCTGTCCGCGACGACCACGGACCCGGCGGGCGCCGAGGGCTCCGAGGACAGCGGCGAGCAGGGGCCCCAACTGCTGCCGGACGACGAGGCGGTGGCCCGCGCCACCGGCCGGGGCACGGTCGCGCTGGAGGCCGTGTCGTACGCCGGGGGCACCCAGGCCGCCTCCCGGCTGGCGGGCGCGGCGCTGCCCATGGGGTCGCTGTTCTCGCGCCGGCTGCGCTGGTCCCTGTTCGGGCTGCTCGCGGCGGTCGGGGCGCTGGCGCTGACCGCGTGGGCGGTCTCCGGGGAGGACCCGCTGCACGCCGCGTACATGACCCTGCTGGACATCTTCGCCATCAACGACCCGGCCGTGGACGAGGCCGCCGGCCGCCAGGTCCTCCAGCTGCTCGCCGGACTGGTGGGCATCCTGCTGCTGCCGGTGCTGGTCGCGGCCGTGCTGGAGGCCCTCGGCGCGTTCCGTACGGCGACGGTGCTGCGCCGGCCGCCGCGCGGACTGTCCGGGCATGTGGTCCTCCTCGGCCTCGGGAAGATCGGCACCCGGGTGCTGGCCCGGCTGCGCGAGATGGAGATCCCGGTGGTGTGCGTGGAGAACGACCCCGAGGCGCGCGGCCTCGCCCTCGCGCGCAGCCTGCGGGTGCCGGTGGTGCTCGGCGACGTCACCGACGAAGGGGTCCTGGAGACCGCCCGGATCCACCGCGCCCACGCGCTCCTCGCGCTGACCAGCTCGGACACCACCAACCTGGAGGCGACCCTGTACGCGCGGTCGATCCGGCCCGATGTGCGCACCGCCCTGCGGCTGTACGACGACCAGTTCGCCACCGCCGTCTACCGCACCCTGCGGACCGCCCACCCGCGTGCGCTGACCCGCAGCCGCAGCGTGACGCATCTGGCGGCGCCCGCGTTCGCCGGGGCGATGATGGGCCGTCGCATCCTCGGGGCGATCCCGGTGGAGCGGCGGGTGCTCCTGGTCGCCGCCGTGGACGTCGCCGGTACCCCGCAGCTGGAGGGCCGGACCGTGGCGGAGTCCTTCCGGCCCGGCGCCTGGCGGGTGATCGCCCTGGACACCACGGACCCGGAGAACCGCCGCGCCGACCTGGGCCCGCAGGGCGGGGCCCCGTCCGGCGAGAACGGCTCGGGCCTGGTCTGGGACCTGCACCCGGGCCATCTCCTCACGGAACGCGACCGGGTGGTGATCGCGGCGACCCGCCTGGGGCTCGCGGAGCTGATGGGCCGCCGGATCGTCCGCGTCTGAGGGCGTGAGCCGGGCGGGGATCACGGCGGACCGGGCATCATCGGGGGCGGTCGCGGACACGATCCGAGGGGGACACGGGGTGGAATGGGGAACACTCGTCGCCACACTGGGCGGCGGTCTGATCGCGATAGCGGGCACGGTCCTGGCCGACCGGCTGCGCACCCGGCAGGAGCACCGCCGGGGGCTGGAGGCGCGCCGCCGGGACGTCTACACGGAGTTCATCGCGGCGGCGGGCGCGGCCCACACGGAACTCCGCCGCCTCGCGCAGGGCGGCGCCGGGCCGTCCGGCCTGGAGGGGGCGAGCCGCGCGGCGCTGACGGACGCCCGGATCTACGAGGTGCGCGAGCGCCTCTTCCTCGACGCCAGCACCCGGATCGCCGGCGCGGGCCAGACCATGTTCGAACACCTGCGGGCCCTGCGCCGGGCGGTCGCCGCGGGCGCGGACATCGCGTCCCCCGCCTTCCACGACGTCTACCACCCCTACCTGGACGCCGTCTGGGCCTACCGCGAGGCCGTCCGCGACGAACTGAAGGGCCGCGCCCTCGCCCCGACGGACTTCGGCTGGTCCGCCTGGGACGGCCGCGAACGCTGCCCGCACTGCGCGGAGCGGGGCACGAACGCGCTGACCGCGCCGCGCCCCGCTCCGTGAGCCGCCGTGCCCCGGGGTCCTACTCCGGGTGGTGCACGTCCGGGGGGTCCGGGCGGTGGTCCGGGAGGGGGGAGTCGGCGGTGGCCTCGTGGTGGAGGCGGAGGAATTCGAGGTGGCGTTCGTACTGGTCGAGGATGTCGGCGATGAGCTGCTCCTTGGTGTAGCCCATCACGTCGTAGCCCTGGTTGCCCTCGGCGAGCTGGACCTCGAAGCGGACGTAGCTGTCGTGGGTGCTGACCGAGCGGGTGGCGAAGGCGGGGGTGGGCAGTTCGGTCGGCCAGACGCGGTAGACGAACTGGTCGCTCTCCCCGATCGGGACGCCGAGGCCGACGTGCGGGAGGCCGGTCGGCTCGTCGGTGCCGGTCAGGACCTCCGCCTGCGCGCCCTGGTCCCGGAGTTCCTGGGCGACCTCCTCGAAGGCCGGCCGGCACACGTCCTCGACGAAGCGGACGGCGGCGCGGCGGCCCGGGAAGGCCATCGCGCGGCCGAGGCGGCGGCGCCAGTACTGGGCGCCCGTCGGGCCGTGCTGGGTGGTGCGGCCGGAGAGGGAGCCCGGCAGGGTGGTGGTCAGCGCCTCCTCGCGCATCCGTTCCGAGCGCAGGGCCAGATAGAGCCCGGCCATGATCAGGAACATCACGAAGGAGAAGGGCAGGCCCATGATGATCGTGGCGTCGGTGAGGGCCTGCACACCGCCGACGATCAGCATGGCGAGGGTGAGCAGACCCGTCGCCACCGCCCAGAAGGTGCGCAGCCAGGTCTTGGCGTCGGTCACCGGGGTGGGCAGGTGGGAGCTGAGGTTGCCGGTCACCAGGGCGCCGGAGTCGGCGGAGGTGACATAGAGCAGCAGCCCGACGAAGGTCGCGAGACCCGCGCTGAACACGGCCCCCGGGTACTGGTCCAGCAGCCCGTAGAAGGCCTGTTCCGGGGAGTTCAGGGCGATGTCGCCGAAGGCGGTGTTCCCGTCCATCACCACGAACAGGGCGCTGTTGCCGAAGACCGCCAGGAAGAGGCCGGTGAAGAAGAACGGGATGATGAGCGTCGCCGCGATGAACTGGCGCAGGGTCCGGCCGCGGGAGATCCGGGCCAGGAACAGTCCGACGAACGGCGCCCAGGCGATCCACCAGGCCCAGAAGAAGAGGGTCCAGGCGTCCAGCCACTCGGTGGGCTGGTCGTAGGCGAAGGTGTTCAGGGTCATCGACGGGAAGCCGCTGATGTAGTCGCCGATGTTCTGGACGACGGCGTTCAGCAGCCGGAAGGGTTCGCCGACCACCAGGATGAAGAGCATCAGCAGCACGGCGAGGAGCACATTGAGCTGGGAGAGCCGGCGGATGCCCTTGTCCACGCCGGAGACCGCGGAGACGGTGGCCATCAGCACCGCCACCGCGATCAGGCCGATCTGCGCGGGCAGCCCCTCCGGGATGTCGAAGAGGTACTTCAGGCCGTAGTTGAGCTGGACGACGCCGATACCGAGGGAGACGGAGATGCCGAAGACGGTGCCGATGATGGCCGCCAGGTCGACGGCGTCGCCGACCCGGCCGTGGATGCGGCGGCCGATCAGCGGGTAGAGCGCGGAGCGGATCGCGAGGGGGAGCTTGTAGCGGAAGGCGAAGTAGGCGAGGGCCATGCCCATCAGGGCGTACATGGCCCAGCCGGTGATGCCGTAGTGGAACAGCGTCCACACCACGGCCATCCGGGCCGCCTCCAGCGACTCGGGGTCCCCCTCCGGCGGGGCCAGGTAGTGGCTCACCGGCCCGGCGACGGAGAAGAACATCAGGTCGATGCCGATGCCCGCCGCGAACAGCATGGCCGCCCAGGAGAAGAGGCCGTAGTCGGGCTTGTAGTGCTTGGGGCCGAGCTTGATCGTGCCGTACTTGGACACCCCGATGAAGACCACGAACACCAGGTAGAGGGTCGCGGCGAGGAAGTAGTACCAGCCGAACCAGCCGGAGATCTTGTCGACGGCCACGCCGATGGCCTTCTCCGCCCCGGAGGGCGTGATGATCGCCCAGACCGAGATGGCGAGGATCAGCGCGGCCGACCCGAAGAAGACCAGCGGTTTGAGGGTGCCCTCGCCCTCCGGGGACCCCTCGGCGAGGTCCTCGGTGTCGGCGGCGGGGCCGGGCGCGGTCACAGTTCCGCCCCGGTGGCGGCGGGCCCGGGACGGCCGGTGAGCAGGTCGGCGGCGCGTTCGGCGACCAGCAGCACGGTCACCATCGGGTTGATGGTGGGCATCGTCGGGAACACCGAGGCGTCCACGACCCGCACGCCCTCCACGCCCCGCAGCCTCAACTGCGGGTCGCAGACCGCCATCGGGTCGTCCGCCGCGCCCATCCGGCAGGTGCCCGCCGGGTGGTAGACGGTGTGCGCGACCCGCCGTCCGTACTCGGACAGCTCGGCGTCGGAGGTGACCTCGGGGCCGGGGGCGACCTCGCGCACCAGCCAGTCCCGCAGCGGTTCGGTGGCGGCGACCTCGCGGGCGATCCGCAGCCCGTCCACGACGGTCCGCTCGTCGTGCCCGTCCGGGTCGGTGAAGTACCGGAAGTCCAGGGCGGGATGCTCGGACGGGTCGGCGCTGCGCAGCCACATCCGGCCGGTGGAGCGGGCGCGCGGCACGTTCGGCGTCATGCACACGCCGTGCTCCGGGACGGGGTAGCCCAGGCGTTCGGTGTTGACGGTGAACGGCACCTGGTAGAAGTGGAACATCAGGTCCGGGCGCGGCTGGTCCGGCTCCCGGCGCAGGAAGAGCCCCGCGTCGGAGTCCATCGCGGAGTTGGGCGGCAGCGGCCCGGCGGTCTCCCAGACGATCACGGACTCGGGGTGGTCCAGCAGGTTCTCCCCCACTCCCGGCAGGTCGGCCCGCACCTCGATGCCGACGCGCCGCAGGTCCTCGGCCGGGCCGATACCGGAGAGCATCAGCAGCCGCGGGGTGTCGATCGCGCCCGCGCAGAGCAGGACCTCCCGCTCGGCGCGCACGGTGGCGGGTTCGCCGTCGGCGCCGCGCACGGCGACCCGGGTGAACCGCCCCGCCTCGTCGGGCAGCAGCCGGTGCGCCCAGGTCTCCAGCTTCAGGGTGAGGTTGGGCCGGTCCAGGACGGGGTGGAGATAGGCGACGGAGGCGGAGGAGCGCAGATTGCCCTCCGGCTGGTACGCCAGGGAGAAGAAGCCGGTGCCGTCGGCGAAGGGCCGGGCGTTGAAGTCCTCGACGACGGGGACGCCGAGGGCGCGGGAGGCGGCGGTGACGAAGTCCCGGGCGATCGGGTTCCGGTCGGCCTCGGCCACCGGGACGATGTTGGTCAGCAGGCGGTCGCGGTACGGCAGGATCGTCGCCGGGTCCCAGCCGGTGCAGCCCTCGGCCACCCAGTCGTCCAGGTCCTCCGGCAGCGGCAGAAAGCTGATCAGGGTGTTGTGGGAGGAGCAGCCGCCGAGGACCCGGGCGCGGGAGTGCAGGATGTGCGAGTTGCCGCGCGGCTGCTCGACGGTGGTGTAGCCGTAGTCGAACTCCGAGCCGAGCAGGTTGATCCAGTTGCGCAGGCGCAGGATGCGGTCGTCGCCGACGTCGCTGGGGCCGCCCTCGATGACGCAGACACGGCAGTCGGGGTCCTCGGTCAGCCGGGCGGCGAGCACACAGCCGGCGGTGCCGCCGCCGACGATGACGTAGTCGTAGGCGGACTCGGCGCCGTGCGGGGTGATGGGAGCCATGGGGTGCCTGGGGGCCTTCCTGGGTGGGGGCGTTGGGGCCGGGGTGTGGGGGTGGGCGTGGGGTCAGCCCTTGAACCAGCCGGTGGGCGCGGGGGCGAGGTTCTGGTAGATGTGCTTCGCCTCCTGGTACTCGCGCAGCCCGGTGGGCCCCAGTTCGCGCCCGACGCCGGAGTGGCCGAAGCCGCCCCACTCGGCCTGCGGGACGTACGGGTGGAAGTCGTTGATCCACACGGTGCCGTGCCGCAGCCGGCGGGCGACGCGCTGGGCGCGGCTCGCGTCGGAGGTCCACACGCCGCCGGCCAGGCCGTAGCGGGTGTCGTTGGCCAGGGCCACGGCCTCGTCCTCGGTGCGGAAGCGCTCGACGGTGACGACCGGCCCGAAGACCTCCTCCTGGACGATGCGCATGGACCGGTCGCAGTCGGCGAAGACGGTCGGCCGGAGGAAGTAGCCGCGGGCGAGGGCGGGGTCGGTGGGGCGCTCGCCGCCGGTGACCAGCCGGGCCCCCTCCTCGCGGCCGACCGCGATCAGGGCCTCCACCTTGGCGCGGTGCTCGGCGGAGCTGAGCGGCCCACTCTCGGTGCCCTCCGCCATGCCGTCGCCGAGCCGGATCGCGGCGGCGCCGCGGGCGAGGGCGTCGACGAAGCGGTCGTGGAGCGAGTCCTCGACGATCAGGCGCGATCCGGCGGAGCAGACCTGGCCGGAGTGGAGGAACGCGGCGTTGAGGGCGTTGTCCACGGCAGCGTCGAAGTCGGCGTCCGCGAAGACGACGTTGGGGTTCTTGCCGCCGAGTTCCAGGGCGATGTTCTTCGGGCCGTCGGCGGCGCCGGCCATGATGGTGCGCCCGGTGGCCAGGCCGCCGGTGAAGGAGACCAGGTCGACCTCGGGGTGGTTGGTCAGGGCCGCGCCGACCGTGGCGCCGGAGCCGAGGACCAGGTTGGCGACGCCGGGCGGGGCGCCGGCCTCCTCGATGAGCCGGATCATGGCGATGGTGGTGAGCGGGGTGACCTCGCTGGGCTTGAGGACGAAGGTGTTGCCGGCGGCCAGGGCCGGGGCGACCTTCCAGGAGGCCTGGAGCAGGGGGTAGTTCCAGGGGGCGACGAGGGCGCAGACCCCGATCGGCTCGTAGACGACGCGGCTGAGGACGTCCGGGCCGACGTCCACGACCCGGCCGCCGTCCTTGCCCGCGAGTTCGCCGAAGTAGCGGAAGGTGTTCGCCACGTCCTCGACGTCGATCCGGGCCTCGGTCAGCGTCTTGCCGGTGTCGAGGGTCTCGGTGCGGGCGATCTCCTCCTTGTCGCGCAGGAGGAGGTCGTGGACGCGGCGCAGGAGGTCGGCGCGGCGGCGGGTGGGGGCGCCGGCCCACTCCCCGTCGTCGAAGGCCCGCCGCGCGGCGCGGACGGCGCGGTCCACGTCCTCGGCGTCGGCCTCGTCGACGGTGGTGACGACGGAGGCGTCGTACGGGTTGACCACCTCCCGCCGGCCGCCGGCCGACGCCCGCGTCCACTCGCCGTCGATGTACAGCTCGCCCTCGCCCACCGCGGGCCTCCTTCGCGTCCGGCCGGTGTCGTGCCGGTGTCGTCACCGGTCCGTGCCGTCCGTGCTGATCCGTTTGACGGTCAGCAAGATGGCCCATCGGACGGTCCACGGCCACGGGACGCACCGCCGCGAGGGCGAGCGGATGGTTCAGGCACCCCGGGCGGGCTAACGGAGCGGGCCGGCAGGGAGGCGGGGAGGCGGGCTGGGGCTAGCCGGGGGCGCCGGCCGCGCCGCGCGGGTAGGAGACCTCGACGCGGCGGTTCTTCTTGCGGCCCTCCTCGGTGGAGTTGTCGGCGATCGGGAACTGCTCGCCGTAGCCGCGGACCTCGTAGGTGATGCCCGCGTCGGTGAGCGATCCGGAGAGGATCGAGTGCACGGCGTCGGCGCGCTTCTTGGACAGCACGTCGCCGTGGGCGGAGGACCCGAGGTCGTCGGTGAAGCCGAAGATGCGGACGCGCCGGGCGTTCTCCTTGGTGATCTCGGCGGCGATCGCCTGGATCCGGGTCCTGGCCTCGGGCCCGAGCTTGGCGCTGTCCTTGCCGAACAGCACTTCGGCCTGGAGCGCGAACGTCACATCGGAGTTGGTGTCCTCCCGGCGCTCCTCGCCCCCGGGCGACTCGACGACGGACTTGATGTCGAGCACCTTGGCGGGCGCGAGCGTCGCCCCGTCGACCATCCTGAGCCCGGGCGACGAGGGGTCCACCTCCACGGGCGGCGTCGCGGACGCCTCGGTCCCGGGCGGCACACTGGGCGTCTCGTCGGCGTGGGCGCCGGGGGCGGGGCCGGCGGTGAGGAGCAGGACGGCGGTGACGGCGCCGAGGGCGAGGCGGGGGGCGGGATGCCGGGGCGTCCGGGTGCGGGTCATGTCCTCGCCGCTCATCCGGTGATCTCGACGGTGGTGGTCTGGAACGTGGGGAGTTGGAAGTCCACCGACGTCGTGTCCTGCGGGGGCGCCGGGAACTGAATGAAGATCGGGAGCTCCTGACCTGCGTCGACCTGGGTGAAGCCCGAGGTGCACAGGCAGCGGCCGTCCGTGTCACGGAGCACGTAGTAGCGCTTCTTCCCCACTTTGTCGACCAGAGTGGCCCCGCCCACCGACTGACCGCCGCCCTGGAGTTCCTGCTCGTTCCCCCGCCATGGCGTGGTCTGGTAGTACGTGGCGCTGCCGGTGTTCTTGATCTGGCCGTTCACCGTGACGAATCCGCCGGAGTCACGCTCGACCGAGGTGACCTCCAGAACGATCCCGTTCCTGCCCTTCGCGGTGGCGATGACTTCGGTGGGCTCGGGCTTCGGTGTGCCGGATGTTCGTCCGGCACCCTGACTCTCCTTCCTCGGCGGAGTGGAGGACGAACCGGGCTTGTCCGCGCTGTCGTTGCCCTCGCCCCCACCACAACCGGCCATCGCCAGAGTCAGCACGGCGCACACCACGGCCGCTGCCGCTCCCCTGCGTACCGCCGAGACGCGCCGAATGCTCATCGATCGGATTCCTTCTCTCGTGTTCACTGTCAGTCGACCAGCCGGACTTCGAAGAGGTCCTTCGCCTCGGGCAGGTCGTCCGGATCGTCTCCCAGGTCCCAGATCCTGTCCTCGCAGACCAGCGTGGGAAGTCGGGGGTCCTCGTCCTCCCCCGGATCAGGATCGGGGTCGGGCGTCGGGCTCAGGCTCGGTGAAGGGGTGGGCTCCGGGGGCAACGGGCCCACGGCGCACAGGGGCTCCACCACTGCTTTCGCATCCGCCTTCGCGTACTTGCCCTCGGTGCCGGGGACGACCGACGCGCCGATCGGTTCGGTGGTTTCGACCTCGACACCGTAGGTGAGCCACGGGGTCATCTCGGCACGGCAGGGCGCGGTCAGCCGGGCGCCGTTGCGAGCGGCGAAGCCCTCGGCCTCGCCGCAGGCGAGCACTTCTCCGCTGCCATCGAAGATGGCCTGCCAGGCGGCAGGGTCGTCAAGTGCGTCGAGCCACTGGCCGGTGAGCTGGCGACGGGCTTCCTGGGCGGCTGCCAGGGCTGCGGCATCCGCCGCGCCTTGCGCGGTGCTCCGCGTCGCGGACGCCATGCCGACGGCGAAGAAGGCGAACGCGAGGAAGAGCAGACCACCCACCATCACCAGGTACAGGGGAAAAGCCTGCCCTTGATCCCGGGCACGCCGGCGCACGGAGGGATTCAGCCAGCCTTGATCTTGTCGATCTGTTCGTTGATCTTCTCCGTGATCTTCCCGCCGATCCCCGTCCCCACGATCGCCCCGATGATCACCACCACCACCATGATGATCCCCAGGTACTCCAGTGCCGTCTGGCCCTTCGAGCGGTCGGGGCCGGTCATGTGGCGGACGACGGTGTTCCGCCAGGTGGCCAGGCGGAGCTGGGTGCTCACCGCGGCCTTCAGCAGCGAGTCGTTGGACATGTCGTCCCCCTTCGGGTCCGGCCGGATCGGGGCCGGCCGGTGCGCGTGTCTCGGTGTCGGTGCCGACACCCGGAACGTACGGCGGGCGGGGCGTTCCCGTACAGGGCCCCTGGGCCCAATTCCGGCCGAAATAAGCCGTCATGGCGCGATCAGACATGGTCCCGCACCACCCCTCCCCCTCCCCGTACAACCCGGCCGTGCCCGACGACGTCACGGGGCGGACGCCGGGCCGCACCGGGCCCGGGACAGGTCGTCCGCGTAGCGGACGCGTCACCCCGCGTGTTCGGGAACGACTGTCCCACAGCCGGTTGCAGGTGCGAAGCGAGTTCGCCTGAATTCAACGAAGTCGAGACGTTCGGGCCGCACGGCCCCGCCCCCGCAGCCGCTTGGACCCCGCGCCCCCGTCGCCCAGCCGCTTGGACCGCCGACTCAGCGGCCAACTCAGCCGCCCACCGAGCCGAAGTCCGCGTCCGCGCCGAAGACGAAGGCCGCGATCAGGAGGATCATCGTCGCCGGGACCATGATCGAGGTGATGGTGAGCGTCGCCTTGGGGACCGCCTTGGCCGCCCGCCGCCGGGCGTTCTGCGCGTCCGTGCGGCGCATGTCGTTGGCGATCTGGATGAGTGTCTCGGTGATCGGGGCGCCCAGTTCCTCGCCCTGCTGGAGGGCGGTGACGAACTGCGCGACCTGCTCGCTGTCGTTGCGCCGCCGCAGTTCGTCGAAGGCCTGGCGGCGGCCGACGCCCATGTCCATCTGCCGCAGGGTGATGCGCAGTTCGTCGGCCCAGGGCCCCTCGTAGCTCTCCGCGACCCGCTCCAGCGCCTCCCGGAAGCCGAGGCCAGCGCTGACCACCACCGCGAGGACGTCCAGGAAGTCGGGGAGGGTGCGCTCGATGCGGTCCTTGCGCTGGCGGATGGCCGCGAGGATGCCGACCTCCACCCAGAAGAGCCCGAAGGCGACCATCAGCAGGGCGAGCAGCGGCTGCCCGCGCAGGACCATGGCGAACGCGCCGAAGGCGCCGAGGAGGCCGTAGACGGCCCGCCGGGCGGCGTAGCGGTCGAGGGTGAGGCCGCCGGGGTTGCCCGCGAGGTCGATACGGCGGCGGACCTTGTTGACGCGCGCGGGGCCCATCAGCCTCAGCACCGCGGGCGCCCAGCGCATGCCGAGCCGGTCGACGGCCGAGCCGACGGCCGTGGTGCGGGTGGCGCCGACCTCCAGGGCGAGGGCGAGGTCCCCGGGCAGCCGGGCCTCGGCCCGGTACATGCGGACGCCGTGGAAGACGCCGACGACGCACAGGGCGATCACCAGGGCGAGGGCGAGTGAGGTCATGGTGGCGTGCGTTCCTCTCGGGCCGCGCGGGCCGCTCGGGGCCTCAGACGTCGATCTTGGACAGCCGGCGGATGACGAACACGCCCAGCCCGTACAGCACCAGGGCCACCACGACCGCGGCCTGGCCGAGGAAGGAGTCCGTCATGCGGTCGATCGCGCCGGGCAGGACCCGGTCGAGCAGCAGCAGGGCGGCCAGGCCCATCGCTGGCACGGCGTAGGCGGTCAGGTTGACCTGGGAGAGCTGGGTGCGCACCTCGCGGCGGGTCTCCTTGCGCTCCTCCAGGGTCTCGGTGAGGTTGCGCAGCGAGCCGACGACGGTGCCGCCCGCCCGGTTGGAGAGCACCAGCGTGGTGACGAGGACGACGAGTTCGCGCGAGGGGAGGCGTTCGGCCAGCTCCCCGAGGGCGGTCTCCACGGAGTGCCCGACGGCGAGCTGGTCGGAGACCCGGGCCAGTTCCTCGCCGGCCGGGGCGTCCAGTTCCTCGGCGGCCATCGACAGGGCGGTGCGCAGGGCGAGTCCGGCCTGGGTGGCGTTGGCGAGGATGCGGGACAGCTCGGGGAGCTGGTTGATGAACTTCTCGATCCGCTTGTTCCGCTGCCAGTCCAGGAACCCGAACGCGCCCCAGACGGCGAGGAGTCCGGCGATCGGCCCGAAGAACGGGGCGAACAGGACGTGCGCCAGGATCCACAGCCCCCCGGTGGCTGCGGCGGTGCCGACGAAGAACTCCCCCGGGGTCAGGTCGAGTCCGGTGACCGCGAGCCGCAGGGTGATCCAGCGGCCGAGGCGGGTGCGGCGCAGCCGCCGGTCGACGCCCCGGAAGCGCCGGCGGCGGCCGCCGGGCGCCTCGGCGGGGCCGGTGCGGTCGAGCCGTTCGATCAGGGCCTCGTGGCGGGCCCGGCCGGTCGACCAGGCGTGCACGCCGAGGACGGCGAGCACCCCGCACAGCAGGGTGGCGCCGATCGTCAGCCAGACGGTGGTGGTCATGTCGTCGCCTACCGGGCCTCTCTGACGGTGAGCTGGTCCTCGCGCGCGGCGACGCCGAAGGACTGCGGGACGGGCTGGCCCGCGAGGAAGAGCCGGTCGGCCAGTCTGCGGGGCAGCGGCAGATGCTCGTGGACGCCGTGCACCCGTCCGTCCGCGCCCATCGGCCGGGCGGCGAAGCGGGCGACGGTGGCGAGCCGGTAGGGCTCCTGCCCGCGCGAGTCGAGGACGGCGATCTCCCGTACCCGCCGGGTGCCGTCGGCCTGCCGGGTGAGCTGGACGATGCAGTCCACCGAGCTGTTGATCTGGTCCCGCAGCGCCTCGAACGGGATGCGCACCTCGGACATGGACGCGAGGGTCTGGAGACGCATCAGGGCGTCCTCGGCGCTGTTGGCGTGGACGGTGGCGAGGGAGCCGTCGTGGCCGGTGGACATGGCCTGGAGCATGTCCAGGGTCTCCCCGCCGCGGACCTCGCCGACCACGATGCGGTCGGGGCGCATGCGCAGGGAGTTGCGGACGAGGTCGCGGATGGTGATGCGGCCCTTGCCCTCGACGTTCGCGGGGCGGGACTCCAGGCGGATGACATGGGCCTGCTGGAGCTGGAGTTCCGCGGAGTCCTCGATGGTGATGACCCGCTCGCCCTCCGGGATCAGCCCGGAGAGGGCGTTGAGCAGGGTGGTCTTCCCGGTGCCGGTGGCGCCGGAGACGATGATGTTCATGCGGGCCTGCACCAGGGCGGAGAGCAGCAGGACCATGGGCTCGTCCAGGGAGCCGACGCCGATCATCTCGTGCAGGGTGAAGGCGCGCGGGAAGCGCCGGATGGTGAGGGTGGCGCCGGAGAGGGCGAGCGGCGGGATGATCACGTTGACGCGTTCGCCGGTGGGGAGGCGGGCGTCGACCATCGGATTCGACTCGTCCACGCGGCGGTTGACGGTGGAGACGATGCGTTCGATGGTCTGCATCAGCTGCTCGTGGGAGGCGAAGCGCAGCGGCAGGAGTTCCACCCGGCCGTCGCGCTCCACGAAGATCTGGTCCGGCCCGTTGACCATGATCTCGGTGATGGAGGCGTCCTCCAGGAGGGGTTCGAGGACGCCGAGGCCGAGGGCCTCGTCGACGACGCGGCGGATCAGCCGGCCGCGTTCGACGGCGGAGAGGACCGGGCCCTCGCGGCTGATGATGTGCCCGAGGACGCGTTCCAGCCGGGTGCGGCGCTCGTCGGCGGCGAGCGCCGACATCTCGGCGAGGTCGATCTCCTCCAGGAGCTTGGCGCGGTAGGTGGCGACGAGATGGCCGTCGTCGTGCCCGCCCCCGCGGTCCTCGGGAGCGGTGAGGCGTGCCCGCAAACTCATGTGTGACTCTCCTCAAAGGGGCGGGGGCCGGCGGTGCGCTGGGGCGGACGGGCGGCGGCGGTCAGTCAGTCGGTCAAGTCGGTCAGCGAGTCGGTCAGTCGGTCAGTCGGTCAGTCGGTCAGTCGGCGGGCATGGTGGAACTCCGTTCGGCGTGGCCCCAGTCGACGAACGGGATCACGGACGGGATACGGATGCGGACGGTGGCGGTGGCCTCGCGTCCGCCGGGGCCGCCGCTGTGGACGAGGTCGTCGGCGAGCCAGCCGGAGACGGCGGCGCGGGCGGCCTGGCCGCCGGTGGTGGCCGGGTCGTCGTCGCTGTCGGCGCGGGCGGCGGCCCGGGCCGCGGTGCCGGCCTGGAGGGCGGTGTACGCGCCCACGCCGAGCTGGAGGGCGGCGAGGGCGAGGATCATCAGGATCGGCAGGAACCCGGCGAACTCCAGGGCGACCTGGCCCCGGTCGCGGCGGGCGGGCGTGCGGGCGGGGCGGTACCGGAGGGCACGGCGGGCGGAGCGGGCCGAGACCGGCGGCGTCCGGTGCCCGACGCGGGCCGGGTCCTTGGGCGTGCGGCGGGCGACGCGGGCTCGGTCCGGGGGCGGCGTCCGGTCCGGCGGCGTCCGGTGCCCGACGCGGACCCGGTCCGGGGGCGGCAGCGTCCGGTGCGAGGCGGGGCCCGTCATCGTTCCTCCACCGCCGCCGCGCGCGAACTCGCCTCGAAGGGGAACGGAGCGAAGCCCGGGAAGAGCACCGGCACCCGGAGCGTCACGGTCGCCTGGTACATCCCGCCGCCCGCGCTGCCGCAGGCGACGTCCGCGCCCTGCCGCCAGGTGTCCAGGTCCTCCAGCGCCGCCGCCTGGCAGCGCCCGGCCCCGCCCTCGCCGACCGCGCCCTGCCGGGCCGCCTCGTCCGCCGCGTTCCCCGCGAGGACATAGGTGTAGCCGAGGAGGGCGGCCTGCCACAGCAGTACGCAGGTGACCGCGATCGCGGGCAGCATCCCGACGAACTCCACGGCCACCTGCCCCCGGTCCCCGCCCCGCCGCCACGGCGGGCGCACACCGGCACCGCCCCGGCGGCCCGTCGCGGGCCCGCCCGCGAGGGAACCACCCGGCTCACGCCCGGCGGACCCGGCCGCCGGGGCGTGGCGGCGGCCGTGAAGCGCCTCCCCGGTGCGGGGCGTTCCGGACCCGGCGCCTCTCGCGGGGGGCGGTCCGCTCTCGTCCGCGCCGCCCGGGCCGGCAGCGCGCTCCCGGGCGGCGGGGGCGCCACCGCCACCGCCTCGCGGGCGCACGGCGGACCCTCGGGCGGGGGCGCGGCCCCGGCCCGGTGCGCGTCCGGCGCTCCCGTCGCGCATCGCTCAGCCCTCCCCCTTCGGCCCGCCGATCGCCCGGCGGCGGCGCAGGACGGCCGTCGCGCCGGCGGCCCGGCCCGGCCGGTCGCCGGTCTGCTCGTCCGTCGTCCCCTTCACGATGCCCAGTTCGCCCGCCAGGGACCAGAGGGCCTGCTTCACCGAGGACTTGGCCTCCAGGTCCTGGAGCCGGCCCGCGTCCACGACCGCGTGGAGTTCCTTGAAGTTGGCGGGCACGGCCGCGCGGGCGACCCGGGTGCCGGTGATCCGGGCGACCAGGGCGGGCTGGATCTCGCTGCTGCGCACATGGCGGTTGACCACGGTGGTGATCTCCTCCGGCTTGCGGATCTGGAGCCGGTCCCAGAGCCGGATCATGCGCTTGGCGGCCCGGACGGCGACCACATCGGGCGTGGTGACGAGGACCGTGGTGTCGGCGCTCTCCACGACCGCCGCGTTCGCGCCGGTGACCTGGGTGCCGCAGTCCACGACGACCACCTCGTAACGCCCGCGCAGCGCGCCGAGGATCTGGCGGACGGCGCGCTCGTCCACCTCCTCTCCGCGTTCGCCCTCGCCGGGCGCGAGGAGGAGCCCGAGGCCGGTGTCATGGGCGAAGACGGCGTCCTGGAGGACCCGGGGGGAGATGTCCTGGATCCCGGCGAGGTCGACGACGGACCGGCGGAACTGCACGTCCAGATAGGAGCCGACGTCCCCGGACTGGAGGTCCATGTCGACCAGGGCGGTGGTCAGGCCGGAGGCCCGGGCGGCGAGGGCCAGTTGCACGGCGGTGACGGTGGTGCCCACCCCGCCCTTGGCGCCGGAGACGGTGACCACCCGCCCGCCGGGCCCGGCGGGCGCGTCGCCCGTGTGGCCGAGGTGCCGCCGGACCCCGAGCGACCAGGAGGCCGCGGCCTGCACCCGCTGCGCGAGTTCGTCGTAGGTGAGCGGCAGGGCGACCAGCCCGCGGGCACCGGCGTCCATCGCGGCCGAGTAGAGCCCCGGGCCGGTGCCGGCGGCGAGCAGGACGACCCCGACGCCCGGGAAGCGCAGCGCGACCTCCCGGACGAGTTCCAGCGCGGGGACCGGGCCGATGCGTTCATGGACGAGGACGACCTCGGGCAGTTCGTCCAGGGACTCGGCGGCCAGCCGGGCGAGGGTGTCCAGGAGGGCGGTCGAGTCGGCGACGGGCGCGGCGGGGTCGGCGTCGGGCAGCCGGCCGAGCAGCGCGGTGACCGTCCGGGCGGCGTCGGGGTCGCCGACGGCCGGGAGGATGCGTACGGTCATCCGGCCCTCACCTGTTCCTGTCCTCTTCGAGGGTGTACGTGCCTTCGCCCGGCCGGAGGTCGGCGGACCCGCCCTTGGCGACCAAGGCGAGGCGCACATGCACGGCGAAGGACTCGGCGTACGCCACGCGCTGGGCGTCCTGGGTGCCGAGGGCGAAGGTGATGGGGACCGCCTGGCTCGCGGCCGCGGCGCGGTCGTCGCCCCGGGGCTCCAGCGCGGTCAGCTTGCCGACGTCGATGACCCGGGCACCGGGGACGATGATCCGGGACTCGGCGGCGCCGGACCGGCTCCCGGAGCCGGAGCCGCGTCCCTCGCCGTCGAAGGTGGCGAAGATGTTGACCCGGTCCCCGGGGGTGATCTTGCCCGCGACCCCGGTGGCCGCGTCGATCATGATGGCGATCTCCTGCTCGCCCTCCTCCAGCGCGGGGCGGTCGACGACCATGTCGCTCTGGAGCAGGGAGCCCTCGCGCAGTTCGGTGACGGCGATCTTGCCGTTGACGGCGGAGATGTCGGTGACGGCGCTCGGGGAGAGCCAGCGCTCGGGCATCGATATCCGCTCGAACTGGTCGGCCCGCAGCCGGGTGTAGGGCGCGACCTGGGACTTGACGCGGTAGGCCGTCACCTCGGGCCCGACCTTGGAGTTCACGTCGCCGATCACCGACAGGACGCCGGCGAACGCGGCGAGCGCGCAGAGGACGGACAGGAGCAGCAGGATCACACCGCGGCGTTGCCGTGAGTTCATGAGCGCAGCGACCTCGTAGGGGAGTTGCGGGAGCGGTCGGGGGTGGTCGGGAGCGGTCGGGAGTGGTCTCGTGGGCGGGTCGGGGGAGACGGGGCGGGACGGGCAAGCGGTGCCGGGGTGCGGCGGGTCGGTCAGTCGGTGGGGTCCGCCGGGCGGCGCGGGCCGGGCAGGTGCGGGCCGGCAGAGCCGTGCGGGCCCGGGCGGCGCGGGTCCGCCGGACGGACCGGGGCGGCAGGCCGGTCCGGGTCCGCAGGGTGGGCCGGGGCCCCCGGCCGGTCCGGGCCGTCGCCCGTTCCGGCGGCGGGCTCACCGCTCCCGCCCGCTCCCCCGCCCGCGGACCGCGGAAGCGCCCGCGGCGCGCGCCCGGGCAGGGTGCGGGGCGCCCGCCCGGGGAGCCCCCGGGGCGCCGCCGGGGACAGCTCGCGGGCCCCGGTGCCGGCGGGCGCCCGGGCCGGCCGGGCCCGCCCCGCCGCGGCCGGCAGCAGCGGCGCGGCGCAGAAGCAGCAGCGGTCGCCGATGATCTCCAGCCCGCACCAGGTGCACCGCTCGCGCCGCACCGAGGAGACCAGTTGGTGGATCATGCCGATGTCGGGGAGGTACGCGGCGAACTCCACGAGCTTCGCGGTCGCCCACCAGCGCGTGGACTCCGCCGGCAGCGCGGCCTCCAGCACGGCGGCCGACTGCCAGGCGGGCGCGAGCCGGGCGGTGGGCCAGTCGCTGGGGGACTGCCCGCGGGCGACCACCAAGTGGTGTCCGAACTGCGGCCCTTCGAGCCCCACGGCCTCGCCCGCGTCCCGGCCGCCGCCGATCCGGATGAGCTGCGGCACCGGGTTGGCGAGGACGGCGAACTGGGAGCCGGGCACCCAGGACCGGGCGTGCGAGGTGAGGCTCACCGGCACCCGGTCGAGACGGGCGACCGAGTGCAGTACCGCCCCCGCGTGGACGTAGTGGGCGAGCAGCCGGGCGGCGCAGGCGACGACACCCGGGCCGAAGTCGCAGATCGACAACTGCCGCAGCTGGCGCACCAGGACGGCCACCGCGAGGGGCGGCAGGGCGAGCTTCAGCAGGGCGATCCGGTCGCTCTCCAGCACCGACCGGACGGTGTGCAGCCGCCGTTGGTGGGCGTCGGGAAGGGACGCGGGGTAGAGGGCGACGACATGGCCGTGCTGTTCGAGCAGGAGCTGCATGTCGACGAGGGCGGCGTCCAGGGACTGTTCGGCAGGGGCGGGGAGCAGGGCGGCGGTCGGGGTGTGCGGGTCCGTGGGCGGCAGCACCAGGTCGGCGCTGGTCACGGCGATGGCGGTCTGCACGCTCGTTTCCCCGTTCGGATCCGGTCGCCGGGCGGGCGGCTGCCGTTCTGCCTGACGTCTCTGCCCTGATCGTGCTCCTGTCGTGCTCCTGCGACAGCACTCTAACCACGTCGTCCGAGGGGGAGAACACCTTTCGGACTCCCTGTGCACGGCCCCTCACCCGATGCACCCGGACGAAATCCGGAGGAAGCGGTCAGTGGTGAACTCCCGTACCACCGCGCGGGCCTGCCCCGGCAGGGCGTCATGTCCGCGCGGACCGGGCCGGGTTCCTGCCGGAGGTCTTGACAAGCAAATTGGTCTGGACCAACTTGTACCTCCACGGTGGCCGCCGCACACCGGGACCGGAACGCCCCGGCTCCCGGCTCTCCCTCCCCGACTCCCCCACCGGAGGACGCACGTGGACCGCAGCACTCCCGCCCGGAGAGGGCTGGGCGCCGCACTGGCGCTCGCCCTCGGCTCCGGGCTCGCTCTCATGGGCACGGCCGGGCCCGCCTCGGCCGCCGACGTGAACGTCGTCAAGAACGCCGGGTTCGAGTCCGGGCTCGCCAACTGGTCCTGCTCCGCGAACAGCGGCGCGGCCGTCTCCTCCCCCGTGCGCACCGGGACGGGCGCCCTCCGGGCGACCCCCGCCGGGCACGACAACGCCCGCTGCACCCAGACCCTCAAGGTGAAGCCGGGCTCCAGCTACACGGTGAGCGCCTGGGTGCAGGGCGGTTACGCCTACCTCGGCGCGACCGGCACCGGCACCCAGGACGTGTCCACCTGGACCCCGGGCGGCAGCGCCTGGACCAAGCTGTCCACGACCTTCACCACGGGCGCCGGCACCAGCTCGGTGACCCTGTACACCCACGGCTGGTACGGCACCGAGGCGTACCACGTCGACGATGTGAGCGTCTTCGGCCCGGACGGCGGAGGCGGCACCGACCCCGAGCCGACCGTCCCCGCCGCCCCGGCCGCGCCCTCCGTCGGCACGGTGACCTCCTCGTCCGTCGCCCTGAGCTGGGGCGCGGTCTCCGGGGCCACCGGGTACCACGTGTACCGCGACGGGACGAAGGTCCAGTCGGTGAGCGGCACCTCCGCCACCGTCACCGGGCTGGCCGCCGACACCGCGTACCAGTTCCAGGTGACGGCAGCCAACGCGGCGGGCGAGTCCCCGAAGTCGGCCGCCGTGACGGGCCGGACCAGCAAGGGCGGCACCAACCCGGGCAACCCGGCGGTGCCGAAGCACGCCCTGACCGGCTACTGGCAGAACTTCGACAACGGCGCGACCGTGCAGAAGCTCCGGGACGTGCAGGCGCAGTACGACATCATCGCGGTCTCCTTCGCCGACTCCACGGCCACGCCCGGCCAGATCGTCTTCAACCTGGACCCGGCCCTCGGCTACTCCTCCGTCGCCGAGTTCAAGTCCGACGTCGCCGCCAAGAAGGCCGCGGGCAAGTCGGTGATCATCTCGGTCGGCGGCGAGAAGGGCAACGTCCTGATCAACAGCGACGCGGCCGCCACCGCCTTCGCGGACAGCGCCTACGCCCTGATGCAGGAGTACGGCTTCACCGGGGTCGACATCGACCTGGAGCACGGCATCAACTCCACCTACCTGACGAAGGCGCTGCGCCAGCTCTCCGCGAAGGCCGGTCCCTCGATGGTGCTGACGATGGCCCCGCAGACCATCGACATGCAGAACACCAGCACCGAGTACTTCAAGCTGGCGCTGGCCGTGAAGGACATCCTCACGGTGGTCAACATGCAGTACTACAACAGCGGTTCGATGATGGGCTGCGACAACAAGGTGTACGCGCAGGGCTCGGTGGACTTCCTCACCGCCCTCGCCTGCATCCAGCTGGAGGGCGGCCTCGACCCGTCCCAGGTCGGCTTGGGCGTCCCCGCCTCCACCCGGGGCGCGGGCAGCGGCTATGTCTCCCCGACGATCGTCAACAACGCGCTGGACTGCCTGACCCGCGGCACCAACTGCGGCCAGTTCAAGCCGTCGAAGACGTACCCGTCGCTGCGCGGCGCGATGACCTGGTCCACCAACTGGGACGCGACCGCGGGCAACGCCTGGTCCAACGCGGTCGGCCCGCACGTCCACAACCTGCCGTAGGGACGGCTCCCTGAACGGCGAGGGCCGTGCGCACCGCTCCCCCGGTGCGCACGGCCCCCGGCGCGTCCGGAACCGCTTCACCAGGGCAGTTCGCGCACCTGCTGCACGCACAGCACCACGAAGAGCAGCCCGGCCGCCGCCAGCATCGTGTTGCTGACGATGCCGTTGCGCCACTCCGCGGGTGTGCGCGAGGAGTTGAGCAGCCAGAGCAGGGTGAGCGCCAGGAACGGCATGAAGAAGGCGCCCAGCACCCCGTACGCCACCACCAGCCCGAAGGGCTCGTCCAGGAAGAGCAGGGAGATCGGCGGGAAGGTCAGCCAGAGCAGATAGGCGCGGAAAGCGGGCGAGCGTTCCTTCGCCCCCGCGGCGACCTCCTCGGTGGTGCCCGCCTCCACGGCGACGCCCGCGCGGTCGCGCCGCAGCCGCTCCACGAAGTCGGCGAAGAGCAGGCTCACACCGTGCCAGACGCCGATCAGGGAGGAGAAGGAGGTCGCGAAGAAGCCGACCAGGAAGAGCTTGGCGGTCGCCGTGCCGTAGCGCTCCTCCAGGACGGCCCCGAGGTCGATCAGGCCCCGGTCGCCCTTGGTGAGGGCGAGCTGGGAGGAGTGCAGCAGCTCCGCGCCCACGATGAGCATGGCGACGACGAAGACGCCGGTGGTGAGGTAGGCGACCCGGTTGTCCAGGCGCATGACCTTCATCCAGCCGGAGTTGGTCCAGCCCTTGGCGTTCACCCAGTAGCCGTACGCGGCCATGGTGATGGTGCCGCCGACACCGCCGATCAGGCCCAGGGTGTAGAGCAGGGAGCCGTCCGGCAGTACGGGGGCGAGGCCGGCAAGGGAGGCGCCGACGTCCGGGCCGACCCGGATCGCGACATAGACGACGACCACGAACATCACGCCGATGAGCACGGTCATGACCTTCTCGAAGACCGCGTACCGGTTGAACCAGACGAAGGCCAGCCCGATCAGGCCCGTGATCACCGCCCAGGTCTTCAGCCCGGGGCCGTCCGGGAAGAGGGCGACGATCGGCAGGGCGCTGGAGGACATGGCCGTCGCGCCGTAGACGAAGCCCCAGACCACGACGTAGAAGGCGAAGTAGACGGTGGTCCACTGTCCGAGGGAGCGCCAGCCCTCGAACAGGGTGCGGCCGGTGGCCAGGTGCCAGCGGCCGGCCGCCTCGGCGAGGGAGATCTTGACGACGCAGCCGATGACCGCCGCCCACATCAGGGTGTAGCCGTACTTGCTGCCGGCGATCAGGGTCGCGACGAGGTCGCCGGCGCCGACACCGGTGGCCGCGACGACGATGCCGGGGCCGATGTAGCGCCAGGCGGACTTCCGGGGGACGGCGTCGGTCCCCTTCGGCTGCTCCTCGGTGGTGTCTGTCATCGCGCAGTCGCCTTCCCTCTCGTTCCCACTCGTCCCACCAGGTGACCGTGGTCACGTAAGCCTGGCGCGGGTGATCGCGCAAGAGGCCCTGCGGTGATCGACTGGGGCGGACCTTGTGCGGGCGCGGAGCCGCGGGCTTGGCCGGGAGTGGTATTGACCGTGACATGCCACGACCTCAGGATGGGTCCGCGGCCGGTCCGCCGGGGCCGTCCGATCCCCGCGCAACCCCCCACTCCTCAGGAGCAGTCCATGAGACGTCGCACCCTCGGGAAACGCACCGCCGCACTCGCGGCCGTCGTCGCCCTCGCCGTGGCCGTCCCGCTCACCGCCAACGCGAGCCCCGCCGCCGAGCGCCCGGCCGACGCCCGCGCGGCCGGGGCGGCGGCGGACGAGCAGACCCGGCAGTACCTCATCCACGGGCCCGAGACGCCCGCCGACCGGACCGCCGTCGCCGCCACCGGCGCGTCCATCGACGAGGTCGACGACCACACCCTGGTGGTGAGCGCCGACGCGGCCGAGGCCAAGCGGCTGCGCGCCCTCGGCCACAGGCTCACCGCCCTGCCCGGCCCGCCGCAGCGGCGCGGGGCGGCGGCGGACGTGGAGCCCTTCGACTTCCCGCCCGCCGACTCCCGCTACCACAACTACGCCGAGATGTCGGCGGAGATCGACCAGCGGATCGCCCAGTACCCGTCGATCATGAGCAAGCGGGTCATCGGCAAGAGCCACCAGGGCCGGGACATCGTCGCCATCAAGATCAGCGACAACGTGGGGACGGACGAGAACGAGCCCGAGGTCCTCTTCACCCACCACCAGCACGCCCGCGAGCACCTCACCGTCGAGATGGCGCTGTATCTGCTGCGCGAGTTCGGCGAGGACTACGGGAGCGACTCCCGGATCACCAACGCGGTGAACAGCCGGGAGATCTGGATCGTGCCGGACCTCAACCCGGACGGCGGCGAGTACGACATCGCCACCGGCTCCTACCGGTCCTGGCGCAAGAACCGGCAGCCCAACTCCGGCTCCACGGCGATCGGCACCGACCTCAACCGCAACTGGGCCTTCAAGTGGGGCTGCTGCGGCGGCTCCTCGTCCTCCCCCGGCTCGGACACCTACCGCGGCCGGGCCGCCGAGTCCGCGCCCGAGGTGAAGGTCGTCGCCGACTTCGTGCGCAGCCGGGTGGTCGGCGGGAAGCAGCAGATCCGCACCGGGATCGACTTCCACACCTACAGCGAACTGGTCCTCTGGCCGTTCGGCTACACCTACAACGACACCGCCCCCGGCATGACCAGGGACGACCGGGACGCCTTCGCCGCGGTCGGCCGCAAGATGGCGGCCAGCAACGGCTACACGCCCGAGCAGTCCAGCGACCTGTACATCACGGACGGGTCGATCGACGACTGGCTCTGGGGTGACCAGCGGATCTTCGGCTACACCTTCGAGATGTACCCGGCCGGCTTCGGCGGCGGCGGCTTCTACCCGCCGGACGAGGTGATCGAACGGGAGACCAGCCGCAACCGCGACGCGGTCCTGCAACTCCTGGAGAACTCGGACTGCATGTACCGGTCCATCGGCAAGGAGGGCCAGTACTGCACCGGCTGACCCGCCGGCCGTCCGATCGCGCCGTGCCCCGTCCCTCTCCGCGCGCGAGGGGCGGGGCACGCGCGGACGGCTGCACCAGCAGGACGCGGAGACCGAGGGGTGTCCGGGATCTGCGGCGTGTCCGGGGTCAGCCCAGGACCGCCAGGGCGTCGATCTCGATGAGCAGGCCGGCGGGGAGGCCGACGTAGACCGTGGTGCGGGCCGCCGGGGCGGTCGTCAGGTCCTTGAAGTACTCGTTGTAGATCTCGTTCATCTCGGCGAAGTGGGCCGTGTCGGTGAGGTAGACGCGGATCATCATCACGTCGTCCCAGCTCGCGCCGCCCTCGGTGAGGATCGCCTCGACGTTGGCGAAGGTCTGGAGGGTCTGCTCGCGCAGGGTCGGCCCGGCCGGGGTGGGCGCCCGGCCCTCGACGGCGGGCAGGAAGCCGACCTGGCCGGCGACCTGGAGGATGTTCCCCTTGCGGACGCCGTGGGAGAACCTCGCGGGCGGCGCGGTGTGGGTGGGGGGCGTGAGGGCGGTCTTGGCGGCCTTGCCGTGGGGCGCGGTGTGCTCGGTCATGCGCGTGCTTCCTTCTGGGGGGTGTGTCCGGAGTAGTCCCGTGTGATGGCGTCGGCGGTGCGGCGCACCAGCGGGAGGAGGGTGAGGAGTTCCTCGGCGGTGACGACCACGTTCGGCGCGGACACCGACATCGCGGCGACGACCCGGCCGTCCGCGCCGCGCACCGGGGCGGCGACGCAGTTGATGGACTCCTCGTGGCCGCCGAGATCGGTGGCCCAGCCCTGTTCGCGCACGGTGGCCAGCTCCTTGAGGAAGGCGGCGGCGTGCGGGATCGAACGGGCCGTGTACATGGGGTAGTCGAGCTTCTCGGCGAAGGCGCGCCGCTCGGCCTCGGGCAGGTCGGCGAGGAGGAGCTTGGCCACGGCCGCCACGGTGATGGCGACGGGCCTGCCGATGCGGGAGTACATCCGCACCGGGTAGCGGCTCTCCACCTTGTCGATGTAGACGACCTCGCTCTCCTCCCGTACGGCGAGGTGCACGGTGTGCCCGGTCCGCTCGTTGAGGGCGGCGAGGTGGGGGTGGGCGACCTCGCGCACGTCCAGGTTCTCCACGGCCTCCTGGGCCAGCGCGATCAGCCGGGCGCCCAGCCGGTAGCGCTGGTCCTGCTGCCGGTAGACGAGGCCGTGCTCGTGCAGGGTGCGCAGCAGCCGCAGGGCGGTGGACTTGTGGACGCCGAGCCGGTCGGCGACCTGTCCGAGGTCGGCCGGCCCTTCGGCGAGCAGCGGCAGGATGCTGAGCGCCCGGTCGACGGTCTGGCTCATGGCGTGCGTACCTCCTGGTCCTGGCCCGTCCAGCCGGGGCCGAGGTGCAGTCTCCCCCAGGCGTCGTCGTCGAGGGCGGTGAGCCGGTCCGCGAGCAGGCCCGCGGGCGGGGCGCCGAGGTCGCCGGGGACGGTGAGGGCGGCGGCGGCGAACAGGTGGCCCAGGCGCAGCCGCTCGCGCAGGGGCAGCCCGCGCAGGGTCCCGGAGAGGAAGCCGGCGGCGAAGGCGTCACCGGCGCCGACGGCGGCGACGACGTCCACGGCGGGCGCGGGGACGGGGACCCCCGCCGCCTCGCCGGCCGTGTACGCGACCGCCCCGGCCGCGCCCCGCTTGACCACCAGCACGGCGGGCTCGGGCAGCGCGGCCCGGATCGCGTCGGCGCCGGTGAGCCCCCACGCCTCGGCGGCCTCGTCCTCGCCGACGAACACCAGGTCCGCGCCGCGGGCGAGTTCCAGCAGCACCCCCGGTCCGTCGCCGTGGCCGTGGCCGCCGCCGGTCGCGCGCCACAGGCCCGGCCGGTGGTTGACGTCGAAGGAGAGCAGCGGGCGGCCGGGGCGGCGGGCGGTCAGCTCGCGCATCAGGGCCAGGCACTCCCCGGAGAGGGCGGCGGTGATACCCGAGACGTGCAGCACCCGCCCGGCCCACAGGTCGGCGCGGGCCACGGTCGCGGGCGACATGGCGGAGGCGGCGGACCCGGCGCGGTAGTAGAGGACCTCGTGGCCCTCGGCCGCGCGGTCGGCGGCGGTGCGGAAGTAGATGCCGGTCGGCCGCCCGGGGTCCCGGGCGACGGCGGAGGTGTCCACCCCGTACGCGGAGATCGCGGAGACCAGGTGCTCGCCGAAGCCGTCCGCGCCGATCCGGCCCACCCAGCGGGCGCGGTGCCCGGCGGCGGCCAGGGCGCAGGCCACATTGGACTCCGCGCCGCCGATGGCGCGGACGAAGGAGCTGACGTCGGCGAGGCGGCCGTCCCGGTCGGGCAGGAACGTGACCATGGACTCGCCGAGGCAGACGACGTCCACGGGCCCGGTGGCACCGGGGACGGTCGCGTTCACGGTCGCGGTCATCGCGGCGGGGGCTCCTCGCTGGTCGGGGCGGGCGTTCCGGTGGGTGCGGTCCCGGAGCCGGTTCCGGGTCCGATTCGGGGTCCGGGGCCGGGGTTCCTGGGCCCGATTCCGGGGTCCGGTTCCGGGGCCGGGCACGGCGCCGGACACCATTGACCCGGCATTGGCTCGGATGTTAGACAGCGCTGAGCGATATACGCAATGACCGTTGCACACAACGCAACGACATGGAGGAGGACGCCCCATGGCCGCCGACGACGCCGCCGTACGACTCGCCGCGGAACTCGCCTCGGGTCTCGCCGGGGAAACGGTCGACCACCGTTTCAAGGCGCTCCCGCCCGACGCCCTCGGCCTGACCGTCGGCGAACTGGCGGCGGCCCGCCGCAACCTCTTCACCGGCGGGTTCACCACCCCGGTCCTCGCCCTGGCCGCCGAACCCCTGGCGCACAACCTGGACCTGCTGGAGCACTACGCCGAGCAGCACGGCCTCGCCTTCGCCCCGCACGGCAAGACCTCCATGTCCCCCCAGCTCTTCGCCCGCCAGCTGGAGCGCGGCGCCTGGGGCATCACCGCCGCCGTCCCCCACCAGGTCCGCGTCTACCGGGCGTTCGGCATCCGCAGGATCTTCCTCGCCAACGAGGTGGTGGACGCGGCCGCCCTGCGCTGGATCGCGGGCGAGCTGGCGGCCGACCCGGAGTTCCGTCTGATCGTGTACGTGGACTCGGTGCGCGGTGCCGAGCTGATGGACGAGGCGCTGGCCGGGGCCGGGGCGTCCCGCCCGCTGGAGGTGGTGGTCGAACTGGGCGCGGGTGAGGGCGCGCGCACCGGGGTGCGCACGGAGGCGGAGTGCGCCGCCGTCGCCGACGCGGTGGCCGCCTCGGCCCACCTGCGGCTGGTCGGCGTCGCCGGGTACGAGGGCGAGGTCCCGAAGGCGGACGAGGAGCGGGTGCGCGCCTGGCTGCGCCGACTGGTCGCGCTGGCCCGGGACTTCGACGCGGCGGGCCGCTTCGCCGGCGCCGGGGAGATCGTGGTCAGCGCGGGCGGCAGCGCCTGGTTCGACACGGTCGCCGAGGTGTTCGCGGAGATCCCGGAGCTGTCCGCCCCCGTGCTGAAGCTGCTGCGCTCGGGCGCCTATGTCTCCCACGACGACGGCCACTACCGGCGGCTGACCCCGTTCAACCGGGTGCCGGCCGAGGGCGCGCTCCAGCCCGCGTTCCGGCTCTGGGCGCAGGTCGTCTCCCGCCCGTCCGGCGAGCAGGCCTTCGTCAACGCGGGCAAGCGGGACGCCGCCCACGACCTGGACCTGCCCGAGGCGCAGGTCGTCCGGGACGGGCGCACCGGGGAGATCCGGCCCGCCGAGGGGATCACCGTCACCGGCCTCTCCGACCAGCACGGCTGGCTGCGCACCGCGCCGGACGCGGACCTGGAGGTGGGCGACTGGGTGGGCATGGGCCTCTCCCACCCGTGCACGGCCTTCGACAAGTGGCAGCTCATCCCGGTCGTGGAGCAGGACGGCACGGTCACCGACTACATCCGCACCTTCTTCTGATCGCACTTCTGATCGCACGCGGCCCTCGCGGGCCCGCGAGGCCCGCCCGCCCCGTCCGCCGTCGTCGTCCGCCATCGTTCGAAAGGCCCCCATGGACCTCGTCATCCGCGGCACGCGTGTCGTCGACGGCAGCGCCGGCCCCTCCTACCGCGCGGACGTCGGCCTCCGCGACGGCCGGATCGCGGAGATACGCCGCGACCCGGGCGCCCCGCCGCTCACCGGCGCCCGGGTCCTCGACGCCCACGGCCTCGCCCTGGCCCCCGGCTTCATCGACATGCACGCGCACAGCGACCTCGCCCTGCTGCGCGACCCGGACCACTCCGCGAAGGCCGCGCAGGGCGTCACCCTGGAGGTCCTCGGCCAGGACGGCCTCTCCTACGCCCCGGTGGACGACGCCACCCTGGCCGCCGTCCGCACCGCGATCAACGGCTGGAACGGCGGCGGCCCGGACGACGACCGGGTGGACTTCGACTGGCGCACGGTCGGCGAGTACCTGGACCGCGTCGACCGCCAGGGCACCGCCGTCAACGCCGCGTACCTGATCCCCCAGGGCACGGTCCGGATGCTCGCCATGGGCTGGGAGGACCGCCCCGCCGGCCCGGCCGACCTGGACCGGATGCGGCAGCTGGTCGCCGAGGGCCTGGAGCAGGGCGCGGTCGGCATGTCCTCCGGCCTGACGTACACCCCGGGCATGTACGCCTCCGACGCCGAACTCACCGAGCTGTGCCGGGTGGTGGCCCGCTACGGCGGCTACTACTGCCCCCACCACCGCTCCTACGGCGCGGGCGCCCTGGCGGCGTACGCGGAGATGGTGGGCCTGACCCGGGAGGCGGGCTGCGCCCTCCATCTCGCGCACGCCACCATGAACTTCGGCGTCAACAAGGACCGGGCCCCCGAGCTGCTGGCCCTGCTGGACGAGGCCCTGGACGCGGGCGCGGACATCACCCTGGACACCTATCCGTACACCCCCGGCTGCACCACCCTGGTCGCGATGCTGCCCAGTTGGGCGGGCGAGGGCGGGCCCGAGGCGGTCCTCGCCCGGCTGCGGGACGAGGCCACGGCCGAGCGCATCCGCCACCACCTGGAGGAGACCGGCTCGGACGGCTGCCACGGGGTGCCGATCGCGTGGGACACCGTCGAGATCTCCGGGGTGAACGAGCCCGCCTTCGCCGACCACGTCGGCCGGACGATCGAGGAGACGGCCGCCGCGCGCGGCGAGTCGCCCTGGACCACCGCCCGGCGGCTGCTGATCGGCGACCGGCTCGGCCCGACGATCCTCCAGCACGTCGGCCACGAGGAGAACGTCCGCGCGATCATGCGCCACCGGGTCCACACCGGCGGCAGCGACGGCATCCTCCAGGGCGCCAAGCTCCACCCGCGCGCCTACGGCACCTTCCCCCACTACCTCGGCCACTACGCCCGCGAGCTGGGCATCCTCTCCCTGGAGGAGACCGTGGCCCATCTGGCCTCCCGCCCGGCGGCCCGGCTGCGCCTGCCGGACCGGGGCCTGGTGCGCGAGGGGTACCGGGCCGACCTGGTGCTCTTCGACCCGGACACGGTCGCCGCCGGCTCCACCTTCGAGCGGCCGCGCACCCTGCCGGCCAGCATCCCGCACGTCCTGATCGACGGCCGCTTCGTGATCGAGGACGGCCGGCGCACCGACGTCCTCGCGGGCCGCTCGGTCCGCCGCACCCCGGTGGGCTGAGCCCGGCCCGGCGGCAGCGGTCAGTTCACCCCGCGCGGCCGGTACTGGACGCTGATCCGCGGCCCGGCCGGGCGCGCGGTCTTCGGCACCGCGTGCTCCCAGGTCCGCTGGCAGGAGCCGCCCATCACCACCAGGTCCCCGTGCCCGAGGGCCCGCCGGACGGACGGGCCGCCTCCGCCGGCCGGGCGCAGGACCAGGTCCCGGGGCGCGCCCACGGAGAGGATCGCGACCATGGTGTCCTCCCGGGCGCCCCGGCCGCTCCGGTCGCCGTGCCAGGCGACGCTGTCACGGCCGTCCCGGTAGTAGCAGAGCCCGGCCGTCACGAAGGGCTCGCCCAGCTCCTCGGCGTAGTGGCGGGACAGGGCGTCCCGGGCCTCGTCCAGGACGGGGTGCGGCAGCGGGTCACCGGCGCCGTAGTACGCGAGCAGCCGGGGCACGTCCACCGTGCGCTCGTACATCCGGCGGCGCTCGGCGCGCCACGGGACCTCCGCCTCCAGCGCGGCGAACAGGGCGTCCGCGCCGCTCAGCCAGCCCGGCAGCACGTCGAGCCACGCCCCCGCCCCGAGGACCGTCCGCCGCAGCCCGCCGAGCGGGCCGGGCCGGATCTCGTCGGCCTGGTCGAACAGGGAGCCCTGGAGATGTGCTGCCATGGCGTCCAGCGTACCCCGTAAATAGAACATACGAACGAACGTACCCATCGGAACGGGCACGCGGATTTCCTCCCGGAGGGTGTCGACGGGACCGTTGGGGTCTGAGTTCGCCCTGATCCGTTACCGCCGTCCGCTTTCGGCGTTGAACGGTGCGTGATGGCCGCAAACCCCTGCGGCCGCCTCTGATCGTGCAAGGAGAAGTTGATGTCGCGTATCGCGAAGGCCGCCGCCGTTGTCGCGGGCACGGGTGCCATCCTGGCCGGCGGCGCCGGCATGGCTGCCGCCGACGCCGGAGCGCACGGTGCGGCCGTCGGTTCCCCCGGTGTCCTCTCGGGCAACCAGGCTCAGGTCCCGGTCCACATCCCGGTCAACGTCTGCGGCAACACGGTGAACGTCATCGCGCTGCTCAACCCGGCGTTCGGCAACACCTGCGTCAACGCCGACGGCCACGGCGCCTACTGATCACCTCGGTGACAGGGCTGTACCGCACCACCACGGCATGACCTGCGGCCTCCCCCGTGTTCCGCACACGGGGGAGGCCGCGGCCGTGTGTGCGGCGGGCCCATGGCGCGGGCCCACACGGGCCCAGCCCACATGGGCGCAGCGCACATGGACCCGGCGCACACGGGCGCTGCACACATGGCCCCGCCGCACATGGGCCCGGCCCACATGGGCCCAGCCCACACGGGCCCGCCGCACAGAGAAGGGCCGGTCCGGATGATCCGGACCGGCCCCTCGCGCGTACCCGCCTCAGACGTAGCGGTAGTACCGGCTGTGGTCGAGGAGTGCCGACGGTTTCACGTCCCACGGCGGCAGCGGCTGGTCCGCCGCGAAGACCTGCCCCGCCGCCGGGTCGGAGGACGGCAGCGGTTTCGCGGGCAGATAGCCGGACTCGGGGTGCGCGGCCTGCCAGCGCGCCCACAGCAGGTCCACGAAGGCGTGGTGCAGCCAGAACACCGGGTCGTTGGGCGAGGTCGCGCCCATCATCAGCCCGCCCACCCAGCGGTGCACCCGGTTGTGGTTGAGCCAGCGCGCCTCCGCGCCCCCGTTCCACCCCTCGATGGTGTTGCGGAAGCCGCGGGGCGCGGTGGAGTCCCAGGGCGCGGTGTCGTAGACCGGATCGGCGAGCGCCCTGGCCACGTCCTCCTTGGTCGGCAGGGCCACCGGATCGCGGGGCCGGCCGAGGTCCCGGGTGAGGAACTTGCCGTCCGTGATCCGGCTGTTGATCCGCCAGTTGCCGTTGGTGTGCGCGAACGGGCCGGTCATCACCTGCCGGTCGCCCAGCCTCCCGGTCCCGCCCATGAAGTCCTCCGCCCAGAGCGAGGAGGTGGGGCTGTTGTCCACCGTCCAGTCCCAGTACGGGACCGAGACCCCCGGGTCGATCTGCTGGAGGGCCCGCTCGAACTCCAGCAGGTACCGGCGGTGCCAGGGGAAGAACGAGGGGGTCATGTGCGCGGCCCGGGCCCGGTCCTCGGCGTCGGTCACATAGAACTGGCCGTGCATCCGGACGAATTCGTCGTAGCGGCCCGAGCGCTTCAGCGCGAGTACGGCGTCGACGAAACGGCGTTTCTGCGCGCGGGTCAGGTTCCGCTGGTTGGCGCGGGTGTACACGGGTGCGCTCCCTCCCGGGTCAGACGTGGTGCAGGGGGGTCAACGAGAGCTGTGCGTCGCCCAGTTCGTCGACGGCGGCCCGGGCCACCTCGCGCAGGGTCGGGAACGACTCGTAGTGGTTGACCAGGCTCAGATAGCTGCCGTCGGCGCGGCGCATCACATGCAGCGGGCGGCCGTCGATCCGCACCTCGACGCTCGGCACACCGGCCCGCGCCCGGGTCTCCGCGTCCGTCCCCCGGACGCCGTCCGCGGCGGCCGGGACCATGACGGTGGCGCTCCCCTGGATGTGGCGCCCCCGGTAGGTCTCGGCGAAACGCTCCAGCGAGTGCGGGGTGCCGCCGGGCGCCTGCGGGCGGCCGGGTGCGCCCTCCCGCCGCAGCAGCAGGGGGGCCAGGGCGCCCGCCGTGCCGGCGATCGCACCGGCCGTCAGCAGGGCGCGCAGCAGGATGCGGCGGGCGAGGGAGCGGCCCCCGGCCACCCCGGCCGGCACCCCGGTGGTGGCCGGTTCCCCGGCGGCGGCCGCACGCACGCCGCCGGTCCCCGTGCTGCCGTCGGTCCGGTCCATGTCGTCGCCCTCCCCGTGGGTCCGTTCCTGCGGTGCAGGCAGGCTCTGCCCGGGACAACGAGGGCGCGCCCAAAGGGTTGCTCGGCCGGACGGGGGCGAAGCGGCCCGCACGGCCCGCAGCGGACCGACCACCACCCGGACCGCCCGCCGGAACCCGGACGACCGGACAGCGGCCCCACGGCATCCGCCTCTGGCCGCCCGCGCGCCGGGACCCCCGCGGTCAGCCGAGCAGCAGCTCCGCCGCGGGCGCGCCCCGCAGCACCGGGGCGACGATCCCGGCCTCCGGCAGGGTCGCCTCCGGCTGCCCGAGCAGCTCGGGCCGAGGCTGGGTCAGCGGGGCGCCGAGGGAGGCGCCGGGGCTCGCCAGCGTGAGGTCGGACGCCTCGGACACCACCTGGGCGACCCCGAGGTTCCCCTCGCCGAGCGGGTTCTCCACCGGCAGTTCCAGCAGCGTCCCGGGCACCTCTGCGGTGAGCGGAACGGCGGGCAGGGTGTTCTCGGGCAGCAGGTTCCCGGTGACATGGCGCGGCCCCTCGGGCGCACCGGGCACCGGGACGGGGACGCCGGTGCTCAGCGCGGGCGCGTCGACCGGCAGCGCGGCCTCCACGCTCTCCAGCGGCACGGTGACCGGCACGGAACCGGCGGCCGCCGCGGGCGCGGCGCCCATGGCCGACGCGCCGACCGCCGAGGCCACACAGGCCACGACGGCCGCCAGGGTTCCACGCGTTGTCGACTTCTTCACTGTCTTCGTCTCCTCGGGAGTGACCCGGACGCCTGTCGGTCCGTTGCCTGCAACAACAGGCACAACGAGAACAACGAGCACACGGCCGCGACCCGTGCGGTTTTCCCCCGTCTTTCCCCTGTCCGCAGCAATCCGGGGACGGAAACTGACGCGGGCCCGGCCCTGGCGACAGGAGGTCGTCGTGGCACAGAGGATCCCGGGGCAGCAGCAGGCGGTGCCACCGCCGGAGTCGGCGGACCTGGCGGACCCGGCGTTCTGGGCCCTGCCGCGTTCCGCGCGCCTGGCCGCCTTCGCGCATCTGCGCACCCTGCCCGGGCCCGTCCGCTTCGGGGAGGGCACCGGGAAGCCGTTCCACGCCCTGGTCCGGCACGCGGACGTGTCGGGGGCGAGCCGGCGGCCGCGGGACTTCACGAGCGCGCCCGGGGTGACGACGCCGGAGCCGGCCGCGTGGGCGAAGGCGCTGTTCGGCAACTCGATGGTCAACCTGGACGGCGCCGAACACGCGGAGCTGCGGCGGATCGTGAGCCGCTCGTTCACCCCGCGTCTGCTCGCGGCGGCCGAGGAGAACGTGCGGGAGGTGGCCCGGCGGATCGTCGACGAGATGATCGCGCGCTACCCGTCCCGGGGCGCCGCCGCGGACTTCGTGCCCGCCGTCGCCTCCCGGATGCCGTTCGAGGTGATCTGCGACCTGATGGGCATCCCCGGGGAGATGCGCGCCTCGATCGCCGCCCGGATCGACCGTGCCTCGGAGAACGTGGGCGTGCGGCGGGGTCTGCGGGTGCCCGGCCGGGGTGTGGCCGCGCTCGCCCGGATGCAGTGGGAGATGGCGCGGCTGGGCCGGGAGCGGCGGCTGCGGCCCGCCGACGACCTGGTGTCGGCACTGGTCGCAGCCGATGTGGACGGACGCGGCCTGACCGCACGCCAGTTGGGGGCCTTCTTCTCGCTGCTGCTGGTCGCCGGTGTCGAGACGACCCGCAACGCGATCGCCCACGGTCTGGACCTGCTCACCGCCCACCCGGAGCAACGGGCCCTGCTGGAATCGGACTTCGACCGGTACGCGGACGGGGCGGTGGAGGAGATCGTGCGCCACTCGACGCCGATCATCCAGTTCCGCCGCACGGTCGCCGCCGAGTGCGAACTCGGGGGCCACCGCTTCCTGCCCGGCGAGAAGGTGGTGCTGTTCTACGCCTCGGCCAACCGCGACGAGGCGGTCTTCACCGACCCGGACGTCTTCGACATCACCCGGGACCCCAACCCGCACCTCGGCTACGGCGGGGGCGGCCCGCACTACTGCCTGGGCGCCCATCTGGCCCGGCAGGAGATGAAGGCCCTGTTCCGCGAGCTGCTGACCCGTACGGAGGGCCTGCGGGCGGTCGGGGAGCCCGGGTTGGTGGACTCCAGCTTCGACAACCGGGTCCGCAGTATGCCGTTCGCGCTGGGCGCGCCCTGACGCCCCGCCGGGTCCGGTCCCGCGCGGGACCGGACCCGGGCGTGCGTGTGGGTCAGCCGCGCAGGCGGGAGACCGGGAGCAGGACGTGGGCGGTGTCGGCGAGGACGGCCTCGTCGCCCAGGAACGCCTGGAGGACCGCCTCGGTGAGCGGCTGTCCGGGCGTCGCCTCGGGCCACGGACGGGCGGCGATCATGAAGTGGACGGTGCCGCGCTGCTCGGCGGCGGCCAGCCACTCGGCGGGCGCCGGGCACTGGGCGTTCATGTGCGGCATGGTGACGACGGCCTGGCCGGCCTGGATGAGCAGCTGCACCGGGAACGCGCCCTCGCCGGTGCGGTCGTGGAGCACGTCCCCCGCGGCGAGTCCCAGCTGCCCGATGAGCGCGGTGAGGGCCCGGCCGGCCGCCTCCGGGCCGCCCCGGCCGTCGCCCAGCGAGTAGGCCACGAGGTACGGGGTGTCGTGCCCCTGGGCCGGGTCGCCCGTCCAGGCGAGCAGCACGAGGGTGCCCAGCTCCGCCGGGTCGACGGCCGATGTGAGGGAGTTCGCAGTGGTCATGGCTCGGCACCCTAGTGCCCGGCCGGGGCCCTCCCGGTCCGCGTTCACCTGCGCGGGTGAACGCGGACCCGGGCGGTTCCGCGCGGGGTGCGCGGCCGTCCGCTCACAGGGTCCAGCGGTGCTCCGCGTCCCCGGACGGCCAGTGCAGGCTCACCGCGCGGGAGCCGTGCGGGAGCGCGAACACCAGCCAGCCGTCGCGGTGTTCACCGGCGCCGAGCGCCCCACGGGTGAGCGGGAAGCCGGTGGTCAGCTCCCCGGTGGTGACGGCACGGTGCTTCTTGCCCCGCTCGTCGGTCACCCAGGCGCCGCCGCCCACGGCCGACTCGTACGCCGTGCCGCCGACGTTGACCACGGACAGGTCGACGCCGACCCAGCGGTGCCCGGCGGCGGGGCGGGGTGTGGCCCGGACGCCGAGGGCGGGGTCGACGACCCCGTTCAGGGTGACGCGCAGATGCCCGCCGCCCGGGCGGTCGTCGGCGTCGGCGGTGCCGCCGATCCCGGCGACCGCCGGGGCCGCGGTGGTGGCGGCGCGTTTGCCGTCCCGGGGGGCCGTCTCCCCCGGCCCGCCGTCCGCCTGGCAGGCGGTCAGCCCCAGCACGAGCGCGAGCGCCGGCGTCAGCGCAGTGGCCATACGTCTCATCGGTCCCCTTCCCGCGGCCCGTCGTCGGTATCTTCGGGTCCCACCGACGGAAACGACGGCGACGCGCCCCGTGTCACGCGGGTGATCACGCGGGCGGTCGGGCGGCCCGCCCGTCGAATGGCCGTTCCCGCCGTCCCCCGGCGCCCCGGCCCGGCAGTGACCTCCCCCGCGCGGCGCGCGTTGGCCGCGTATGGCAAGCACTACGGCGCCGGCTCGCCGGCAGCGCGTCCGGCCGACCACTGACCCGGCCCCGACCGCCCCGCCACCGGTCGCCCCGAGCCCGATCTACGACCAGCTCGCCCGGGAGTGGGCGGCCGCGGGCCGCACACTCCCGGGCCGCCCGGACGGCGAGTGGAAGTGGCTGACGCTCTACCCGCCCGCGTCCGGCCCCGCCCCGGCCGCACCGGACGACCTCCTGGACGCGATCCCGTCCCCGCCGCCCCGCCGCGGCTGGCTCCACGACCACAACCGCGTCTCCGCCTGACGGCGGGGGCGGGTTGAGGCCGGGGGGCCGACGGCGAGTGGCACCCGCCGTCGGCCCCCCGACCAGGGCAGACCGGCGGCCCCGGCGGGCGGGCGCGGGTGCCCGGCGGGCAGCGCCTGGCGAGGCCTGCCACCCCAGGCGGGGGCCCGCGCCTGCGGCGGGGGGCCGACCCGGCGGTCCGCTCCCGGTGCGGCCCCGGGCCGGTCGGCGAACCGGGGTCGAGGTCGACCCCCGCGGTCCGCTCCCGGGCGCGGCCGACGAGCACGCCGGGTGCGGGTGCCCGTTGGCCCGGCGCGCAGCGCCCGCCGAGGCAGGCCACCGGCCCGGCGGTTCCGCTCCGGAGGGGCGGCCGTGACCACGCCAGGCGGGGGCTGCCCGGGGACACGGGCCCGCGCGGCGGTCGGCGCGAGAGCCCCGGCGGCGCGCCACGCCCGGTCCGTCCGGCCACAGCGCACCCCGGTGCGGACCACGAGTGCGCCCGGGCGCGGGGTATGACGCGTCCGTGGGCCGGGCGCCGGTCTCAGTGGCCCGCGCCCGCGGTCGGTTCGGGGGCGGGCAGGGGACGGGCCGGCTGCGGGAGCGCGGGGCGGCGCGGGGTCGTGCGCAGGTGGCGGCGGACGCCCGTGACGAGGCGGGCGGCCGTGTACGTCGCGCCGTGGACGAAGCGCATCGCCGGGCCGAAGGTCGGCGCGGAGAGCAACCCCGCGAAGAACAGGCCCGGGTGGGAGGACTCGAAGGCGGCGCTCAGGACGGGGGCCCGCGTCCCCGGGGAGAGCCGTAGCGTCCGGCCCAGGGTGTCGTCCAGGAGGTGCAGGCGCTCCAGGTCGGGGGTGAAGCCCGTCGCGGCGACGACATGGCCGGTGTCGAGGGCGCTCCTGGTGCCGTCCGGGCCGCGCAGTTCCAGGCGGACGCGGCCGTCGGGGCGGACCTGGGCGGCGCGGACGGTGCGGCCGAGCAGTTCGGGGACCCGGCCCTCGTAGCGTTCGCGCAGCCACCACGCGCCGGCCGGGCCGAGCGCCGTGTCCGCCCGGCGCCGGCGGGTGCGGGCGGGCAGCCGGCGGACCGCGCCCGGGAGTTCGGCCCACACCCAGGTGCTCCAGCCGGTGCCGAGGCCGCTGTGCGGGGTGCGCATCGCACGCGGCAGGGGCCGGTCGAGCGGTGCCGGGAGGGTGTTCCAGCGCAGGCGGCGGGTCCGGGCGACCAGGACCGGCCGGGCGCCCAGCTCCGCGAGGAGGGTCGCGGTCTCCAGCGCCGCCTGCCCCGCGCCGACCACGGCCACGTCCGTCCCCGCGAAGGCGCCGAGGTCCCGGTGCCCGCTGCTGTGTGTGCACAGCCCGGCCGGCAGTGCGGCGAGCGGGGCGGGGACGTCGCGGAAGGGCATCACACCGACCGCGAGCACCACCGTCCGGGCGCGGACCTCCTCCCCGTCGGCGGTCCGCACACGGAAGCCGCCGTCCGCCGGGGCCACCAGGGTGACGGTCCGTTCGTCGACGGCGGGCACGGCCCGTCCGGCGAACCACGCGCCGTACCCGGCGAAGGCGTCCACCGGGATCGGTCGCCCGTGCACCGCCTCGAAGCCGTGCGCGGCGGCGTACTGCCCGAGGGTGTGGCCGCTTCCCGGGTGGGACAGATTGGACGACCAGGGCTCGGACTTGAGGAACATCCCGCCGGGCATGTGGTCCCGCCAGGACGCCATCACGCGTCCGAAGACCCGCAGGTCCAGTCCGGCGGCGGCCGCGTGCGCCGCCACCGACAGCCCGTAGGGGCCCGCGCCGATCACTGCCAGGTCGTACATGGTGCGCTCCCGTTCCTCGGATCGTTGTCCGTACCGGCGGCTCCGGGCGCCGTGCCCGGACCCGGCCCGTCCCCGGCGGCTCCGGGACCCGGCGTGCCCGGACCCGGCGCGGCCTCCCGCCCCGGCGCGGCCTCCCGTCGCGCCGCCGGCACCGCCGCCGCCCCCGGTACCGCGGCCCGCAGCCGCCCGGCCGCCTTCGCCAGGCCGCGCCCGGCGAACGCCCCGGCCATCGCCGCGAACGGCGCCGGGTCGTCGCCCGCGAACCACGCCGTCTCCACCCCGGCGCCCGCCCGCAACCGGACCCCGGAGCCCGGCCGGGCGGACGCAAGCGCGGAGAGGACCGCGTAGTTCTCGGCGACGAACACCCGGCCGGGCCGGTCGCCGGAGGCGGTGACGGGCCGTCCGGTCAGGTCCAGGTGCAGCGCGCGGACCACGTCCAGCCCGTCCGCCCCCGTGAACAGCCGGAACTGCGCCCCGGGCCGCGGGTTCGCGTCCAGGAGCCGGTACACGCCGTCCGCGTCCCGCCGGAAGTCGAGATCGAGGATGCCCCGGTAGCCCGCCTTCTCCGCGAGCCGGCGGCCGGCCTGCGCCACCTGTTCGTTGTGCTTCCACCGCCCGAGTGCGGTCAGCCCGGTGCGCGGCGGCCAGGACAGCTCCTTGCGCCCGGTGCCCCCGTGCAGACAGACCGCGTCCGCGCCGAAGCAGCCGTGGAAGAACCAGTCCGAGTGCGGGCGGTCCGGCAGCCGGCGCTGGAGGAGGAGCCGGCTCCCGGCCTCGGCGGTGCGCTCGAACAGCCGGGCGGCGGCGGCCGGGGAGCCGACCAGGCTGGTGCTGCGCAGGCCGGACGCCGGGTCCAGCAGCCACGGCCGGCTCCACTTCGCGACCAGCGGCACCCCGATCCGCCGCACCGCCGCCGCGGCCTCCCGGGCGTCGCCGGGGACGGCGGTCTCGGGGTGCGGGATGCCGTGCGCGGCGCACAGCCCGGCGAGTTCCGCCTTGTCGGCGAGGGTGCCGGGCAGGTCGGCGGGCTGGGGCGGCAGCAGGAACCGTCCGGCGAGGCGGTGGGCCTGCCCGGCGACGAGGACGGCCCCGAGGTCGTCCATCGGGATCAGCACGGCGGGCCGGCCGATCCGCTCGGCGACCCGGTGCAGGGCGTCGACGAGGACGTCCGGTTCCGGCGCGCCGGGCGGCCTGGGATGTGCCCGGTGCAGATGGCGGGAACGGGCGACGGGGCTGCGCCGCGACTCGACGACGGCGTGCACCTCCACGCCCGCGCGGCCCAGGGAGCGCACCGCGCCCAGGGTGCCGTGGTGGAAGGGGTTCCGGTCCAGCCGCAGCACCAGCGCGGGCACCGACCGGTCGAGTTCGGGCATTCGGGTCACAACTTTCACCTGGACGGGCCCGCAGCGTGCGCGCCTGTTCGCTAATGGCCTAGGGACGTGCCTCACGACAGCTCGCCGCAGGAGGTTTCTGCCTAACGTCGTGTCAGTCGCAGAAATGCTCCACAAGGAGGAAGGCATGCCGCGAAGGCACCGTCTGATCAACTCATGTATAGCGACGGTCGCAGCCGGACTTCTTGTCTCCGGCGGACCGCTCACGACCCCGGCGTCGGCCGATTCCCGGGCCGATTCCGCAGCTGATTCCGCGTCCGATTCCCCGACCGCCCACGGCGCGTATCTCCATTACGGGCCGGAGGGAATCCAGCGCATGTCGGAACTCTCCGCATGGCTGGGCGGACGCGAACTGACCGTGGCTCACACCTATCTCCCCGGGGATGTGTGGACGAACATCGAGGGCCGCCCGGAATTCCTGCGGCCGTGGGCCGAGTGGCGGCGGGCGTCGGCCGAGCGGACCTTCGTCCTCAACGTGCCGATGCTGGACCGCAACGAGGACCGGCTCCCGGACGCGGCCGTCGCGCGACTGCTCCGGGCCGGCGCGAAGGGCCAGTACGACCACCACTTCCGCACCCTCGCCTCCCGCCTGGTGGACCTCGGCGCGCAGGACACCGTGATCGTGCTCGGCTGGGAGATGAACGGCGTCACGTACACCCACCGCTGCGGGCCGGACCCGCAGGCGTGGCGGACGTACTGGCGGAACATCGTCGCGGCCATGCGCTCCGTTCCCGGGCAGGAGTTCCGATTCGATTTCGCGCCGAATCGCGGACTGGACGCCATCGCCTGGACCGAGTGCTATCCGGGCGACGACGTGGTGGACATCATCGGAATGGACTCGTACGACCAGCCTCCCGGCGGTTCGTTCGACGACCAGGTGAACGCGCCCTACGGACTGCAGAAGCAGGTCGATTTCGCGGCGGAGCGGGGAAAGCCGATCTCCTATCCGGAGTGGGGTCTCTTCCGCAACGGCGACAATCCCGAGTACATGCGGCGCATGCTCGAATGGATCGACCGCCATCAGCCGCTCTACCAGACCATCACAGACTACTGTCCGCACGGGGTCTGGCAGTGCGGGAGCAATCCGGAGTCCTCGAAGGTGTTCCGCTCGAAGCTGTTTGCGAAGAGCGAGGAGCCCGGTGCCCCGGAGGAGCCGGCGCCGAACGAGCCGGCGCCCACGGACCCCGTCCCGGGCGAGCCGCCGAACGAGCCGGCGCCGACCGATCCGGTCCCGACCGACCCCGCTCCGCAGGAGCCCGCTCCCACGGACCCGGACCCGGTGCCCACCGAGCCCGTCCCCGTGCCCGGTGACACGGGCACCAACCCGGACGACTGGTGCATGCCCCTGGACCTGGGCGACTGGGTGTCCCAGTGGGTGCCGGCGCGGGACTACTGCGTCACCCTCCCCGCGGAGGCCCGCTGGGCGCTGTGACCGGGGCCTGCCCCGGCGGCCCGCCGTTCGTGCCCCGGGCCCGCCAGTCGTTGAGCCGGCCGCGCCACTCGCGCGCGGCCGGCAGTCTGCTGCGGACCATCTCCGCCGCCCGCTCCCGCATCCGCGCCCGCGACTCGTGCAGCCGCAGCAGCGGTTCCAGCGCGGGGCGGGCGAGCAGCAGCCGGCCGCTGGTCACGGCCTCCGGCCGCCAGTGGTTCTTGTACGGCTCCGAACCGCGCAGCAGGCTCAGCACCGCCAGGCCGTGGCCCGCGGCCTGCCGGGCCTCCTCGCGCAGCAGCATCGCGGCCACGTCCGCCTTGCGTTCCCGCAGCACCGGGTCGGCCCCGTACAGATAGCCGCCGCTGAGCCGGCCCGCGCGCAGGGTGAGGCCCGCGGCGACCGGGCGGCCGTCCATCCGGAACTCGGTCAGCGAGGCGTGGCCGCGCGCGGCCATCGCACCCGTCGCGCGCACCAGGTGGTCGCGGAAGCGGGGGCGCAGGTGCTCGACGTTGACGCCCCGGCCGCGCCACTGGAGTTCGTGCAGCCGCAGCAGCAGGTCGACGCCGCCGGCGACCTCGTGGGGCGGTACCGGGTGGGCCTCGATCCCGAGGGCGTCCAGTTTGCGGAGCTTGGCCCGGACCCGCTGGGCCCGGTTGGCGGGCATCCGCGCGACCAGGTCCTCGACGGGCAGGGCGGGCAGCTCCATGCAGACCGAGTCCGCCAGCCGGGCGCGCGGGCCCGGCCAGCTCTCCCACAGCCGCTCGGCCGCCCCGCCGGGCCGCACCTCGCGCAGGTCGACGACGGCGTGCCGGGCGGCGCGCCCGATGCCGTGCGCCAGGGCGGGCAGGGCGAGCCCGGCGCGGGCGTCGTCGACGAGGACGTCCCCGTAGTCGGAGATCGTCCCGCCGAGGGGCACCAGCAGGGGCAGCGGGCGGTGCACCAGCATCAGGGGCGCGGCCGCGATCAACTCCCCCCGCCCGGACGGGCCTTCGGCGCGGACCAGGACGACGCGCAGGCGTCCTGGGGTGCCGTAGGAGAGCCACCACGAGTGGAGCCAGGCGTGGCTCTGGAACGGGGTGGCGGCGCCGCAGGCGCGGTGCAGCCGGTCCCACTCGTCGGCCAGCGCCGCGAACTCCGCCGGTTCGCGGCACAGGCTGACGGCGCATCCGGCCGGGGCCTGGGCCCTCACACGCGCTCCCGCTCGGCGGGCGCCCCCACGGGCTGGGCGGGGCCGGGCACCGCGGTGCCGCCCGCACCGGCCCCGCGCCGGCCGGGCCGGGGCCGGACCAGCAGGAAGAGCCCGCCGACCAGTCCGCCCGCGCAGGCGCCGACGGCGGTGGCGACGGGCAGCGACGGGGAGACGGCCTCGTTCGGGGTGACCGCCTCGGAGAAGGTCATCAACTTCACGCCGGTGTTCTTGGAAACCTGGTTGCTGCTGACGACGATCGCGTCGGAGACGGCGTTGGCGATGTCGGCGGCCTGGGCGCGGCGGGTGGAGGTGCCGGTGACGGCGATCATCGGCGAGTCCGGGGAGGTCTCCGTGCGCACCCGGTCACGGAGTTCCCTCACGGGGAGGCCGGCGTCGCGGCGGGCGTAGGCGAGGGTGGCGTCGCTGGTGGCGATCCGGCCGTACGCCTGGGCGAAGCCGAGGGCGGCGCCCGCCTCGGTGCCGCTCGCCGGTACCGCGACGACATAGCTGGTCGCCGCGTACTCGGGGGCCTTGACCAGGCCGTACGCGAGGCCGGCGGCTGTGCCGAGGAGGGCGAGGGCCGGTACGGGCCACCAGGCGGGCCCGGCGGGGAACGGCGTGCGCAGGCGGCGCGGTCGGCGTGTCCGGCCGGTCTCGGCGGGCTCCTGCTCGTGCTCGGGGGTGGTCGTCATGGGCGTGCCGCTCTCTCGGTGGGGACGGGGGCGTGGTCGGAGTCGGGGGTGGGACGGGGGACGCGGGGCGGGCCCGGGGGCCCGGTGAGGTGCGCGTACAGCTCGGCCAGCAGGGCCGCGCCACGGGTGATGTCGTAGTGCGCCACAGCGGGCGGCGGCGGCAGGCGGGGGGCGCCGGCCCGGTGCAGGGCGGTCAGGGCGGCGGTCAGTTCACGGGCCGTCCCCTCGCGCAGGGCGTGGGCGCCGGGGGCGTGGCCGGCGGGCAGGTCGTCGACGGCGGGGCAGGCGCCGTGCAGCACGGGCAGGCCCGCGGCGAGGGCCTCCACGACCGCGAGTCCGAACGCCTCCTCCCGGGAGGTGGAGACGAAGGCGTCGGCCGCCGACAGCACGGCGGGCACGTCGTCCCGCTCGCCGAGGAGGCGCACCCGGCCGGCCGCGCCGAGGCGGACCGCGAGCGCCCGCAGCGCCTCCCGTTCGGGGCCGTCACCGGCGAGGAGCAGCACCGCCCCGGGCAGCGCGGCCACCGCCTCGACCAGGATCTCGAAGCGCTTGCCGGGCACCAGCCGGCCGATCCCGGCAATGGCGAACGCGCCTTCGCCGAGGCCGAGTCGGGCGCGGAGGGCGGCGCGGGCGGCCGGGTCGAAGCGGAACCGGGCCGCGTCGACGCCGTTCGGCACCGTTCGCACCCGCTCACCGGGCACGCCCCAGGCGCGCAGCCGGGCGGCGACCGTCGGGGAGACGGCGACGGTGGCGGCGCCGAGCCGTTCGGTGGCGAGGTAGAGGGCGCGGACCCCTCGGGTGAGCGGCCGGCCCTCGATCTCCGCCTTCCCCAGGGAGTGCTCGGTGGCCACGGACGGCACCCCGGCGAGCCGGGCGGCGAGCCGGCCGTAGACGCAGGCGCGGTAGAGGTGGGTGTGGACGAGGTCGTAGCGCCCGGCCCGGATGCGGCGCACCAGCCGGGGCAGCGCGGCCAGGTCGCGGTTGCCGCGCATCCCGAGGTCGGTGACCGCGACCCCGTCGTCCCGCAGTCCGGCCGCGACGGCGCCGGGGTTGGTCAGCGTGATCACATCGCAGACGTAGGGGGCGGGCAAGTGGCGCAGCAGCAGCCGGAGTTGCTGCTCGGCCCCGCCGACGCCGAGGCCGGTGACGATGTGCAGGACCCGGACCGTCCGCTCGGGACCGGGCGCGGGGTTCGGGAGGTCCGGGAGGTTCGCGGGGGTCATCGGACGGGCTCCTGGAGGGCCGGGAGACGGACGGGCCGCAGGCCGGGGAGGCGGCGCAGCCGGTGGCGCAGGCCCTTGACCGCGAGCCGCCCGCGCCGGTCGGCGTGGCTGATGTGGGTGCGCGGCAGGGCGTACGGGCCGGCCGCCGGGCCGGGGTCGATGGCGCAGGCGTACGCGTACCCGGCCGCGCGGACCGCGTCGGCGGCCCGCGCGTCGAAGGTGCCGTACGGGTAGCAGAACCCGGCGGGCGCGGTGCCGGTCAGCTCCCGCAGCAACTCCCGGCTGCGGACGGTCTCCTCGCGCAGGTCCCCGTCGTCCAGGGTGGTCAGATCGCGGTGGAGGAGCCCGTGGGAGCCGATCTCGACGCCCGCGCGGGCGGCGCCGCGGATGCCGTCCGCGTCGAGCAGGGGCCGCCGGGGGCCCTCCGGGTCCCAGACGTTGACCCCGCCGGTGCGGCCGGGGAGGACGAAGAGGGTCGCGGAGCAGCCGTGGCGGCGGAGCACGGGCAGCGCGGAGGCGGTGAAGTCGGCGTAGCCGTCGTCGAAGGTCAGCCCGACGAGACCGTGGTCGCGGCCCTCGGCGTGGGCGCGCAGCAGGCGGGAGACCGTGACGCCGCGCAGTCCGCGGTCGCGCAGCAGACGGAGCTGGTGGTCGAGCCGGCCGGGGCCGACGGTGATGCCGTACGGGTCGTCGGTGGGGTCGCCGACCGCGTGGTACATCCAGATCCACGGCTGAGGGCGGCGGTTGGTCGTCGGGTCAGTGGTCATGACGCAGCCTCCGGCGTACGAGGGCCAGCAGGTGGAGTGCCTCGGGCGCGCCCAGGGCTCGGGCGGCGCCGAGGAACACGGCGGGGACGAGAAGGGCTCCGGCGGCGAGGGAGAGGACAGGGCCGCCGGTCAGGGGCGCGGTGAGCAGGGCGGCGGTGACGGCGGCGGCCGCGGCGAGCAGCAGCCGGGCGATCCGCACACCGATGGCGCGGACCTCGATGGCGACCACGCGCGAGCCGAGGCCGTGCAGCAGCAGGACGGCGGTGGCGGTGATGCCGGCCGCGTTGGCGGCGGCGATGCCGTGGACGCCGTACGGGCCGACGGCGGCGGCCCCCGCCGCGACGGTGACGGCGAGCCCGGCGGCCATGGCGGCGGCCGGGTACCAGGTCGGGCGGCCGGAGGAGAAGAACGGGCGGCCGAGGGCGCCGACCAGGCAGTGGCCGAGCAGCCCGGCCGCGTAGACCCGCATCACGGCGGCGGTGGTCGCGGTGTCCTGGGCGTCGAACGCGCCGCGCTGGAAGAGGACTTCGATGATGCCGGGGGCGTAGCCGATGACGAAGGCGGTGCCGAGCAGGACGAGCGCCCCGGCGGTGGCGAGGTCCTCCTCGACGCGGCGGCGGGCGCGTTCGCGGTCCCCCTCGGCCATGGCGCGGGCGACGACGGGGAAGGTGACGGTGCACACCATCAGGGAGAGCACCATCGGCATCTGCGCGACCTTCTGCGCGTAGTTGAGGTGCGAGATGGCCCCGGCGGGGAGCGGCGCGGCGAGGAAGCGCTCGACCAGCACCTGCGACTGGCGGCTGACGGCGAACAGCACGACGGGCGCGAGGACGGCCGCGCCGAGCAGCGGGACGCCGGCGGGGGCGCGGAGGGGCGCGCGCAGCGGGGCGAGGAGGGGGCGCAGGCCGATGTTCCGTGCGAACGCGGGGAGTTGGACGAGGATCATCAGGACCCCGCCCGCCGCGACGCCCGCGGCGGCGGCCCGCACGCCCCACCACTGGTGCAGGGCGAGGGTGACGCCGATGATGCCGACGTTGTAGGCGCTGTAGACGGCGGCGGGCTGGAGGAAGCTGCCGTGGGCGCGCAGGGCGGCGCTGCAGTAGCCGGTGACGCCGAAGGTGAGCACGGTCAGGGCGGTCAACCGGGTGCACTCGACGGCGAGTTCCGGGTCGTCGAACCCGGGCGCGAGCAGCCGTACGACGAGTGGCGCGCCCGCCATCAGGGCGACGGCGACGCAGGTCAGCACGGCGAACAGCCGTGGGAAGGTCGCGGACACCAGGGCCCGGACCGCCCCGGGGTCGCGGGCGGCGAGGGCGTGGCTGAACGCGGGCACGAGCAGCAGCGCCATGGCGTCCTCGATGAGGAGCGTGGACGCCATCTCGGGCACGGTCCAGGCGATGAGGAAGGCGTCGCTCTCGGCGCTCGCGCCGAAGAGGTGCGCGATGGTCTGATCGCGCAGCAGCCCGAGCACCGCACCGGCCACGGTGAGCGCCCCGGTGACGGCCGCGGCCCGCACCAACACCCGCCCGAGCCGCGCCCCACCGCCGCCCTCCTCCCCGCCACGCCGCGCGGGCGGCCCACCGGCGGGCGCTCCCCGCCGCGCGTGCCGGCCCCGGGCCGGGGGCGGAGCAGTGCCCTCGGCTGCGGGCTCCGCCCCGGCGGCCTCTCTGCCGGGGCCGCCCGGCACGGCGGAGACCTCCGCCCCGGGGCCCCCGCGCCGGGCGGGGGTGGCGGCGGAAGACCCCGCGCCGCCGGACGCGGTGTCCGCGCCCGTGCCCGGCGCGCGCCCCGCGTGCGGGCCAGGGGCACCGGGCCCGTCCGGCACGGCGGCGGGCAGCGCCCCGGGCCCCCCGCGCCGGGCAGCGTGGCGCGCCCGGCCCGGGCGGCGTGAGGCGACAGCGGGAGGCTCCCCGCCCACGCCGGGCATGACGTCCGGCTCGCCGGCACCGCCGTCCGGCACGTGCGGCGGGACGCCACCGGGCTCGGGCGTGCTGCCGGGGCGGGGAGCGGTGATCGGGCCCGCAGGCGCAACCGCGCCGGACGCGGCGTCCGGGCCCGGGCCCGGGCCCGTCGCATGCCCGGCCCGCCCGGGCTCGGGCGTGCCGCCCGGGCCGGGAGCGGCGCCCGCGCCGGACACGGGGTCAGAACCCGGGTCGTGGGCCCGCCGCGTGATCGGCCCAGGGCTGCCCGGGGTGGCGGCGGCAGGGGCGCCGGGCGTGACCGGGACCGCGCTGCCCGCCGCGCCTGGGCCGGGCATGCCGTCCCCGCCCGGCGCACGCGGCCGAGGAGCCGTCGGCGGCGGGGCCGTGTCGTCGGGCCCCGCCGTGCCCGGGGCGCGGTCGCGGGTCATGGGCGGGCCTCGCGTGGGGCGAGGGCCCACCATGCGGTGAGGCCGAGGATGACGCCGGTCAGGACCGTGGAGGGGCCGCCGATGTCCGCGTACAGGAAGTCGACGGTCTGCCAGAGCATCAGGCCCACCGCCGCCAGCCCGCAGTCCGCCGCCGCGACGCGGCCGCCCCCGCGGCGGACCAGGACGCGGCGGACCGCGCCCGCCAGGATCGCGAGCCAGGAGGTCAGGAACGCGGTGAGCCCGATCAGGCCCTGCTCGCCGAGGATCAGCAGGTACATGTTGTGCGGCGAGAGCAGTGGCTGCTTCACGAACTCCCGTCCCGCGCCCGCCGTGTCGCTGCCCGCGGAGAGCCCGATCGAGGCGTGCCCGTCGCGGTGGGCGGGGAAGCCCTTGAGGCCGACGCCGGTGGCCGGTTCGTCGCGCCACATCGCCGCCGCCGCGGCCCACATGCTGTACCGGTCGGTCACCGACCGGTCCGGCGTCCCGGTGACCTGCGTGATGCTGCTGATCCGCTGGGCGATCATCTCGGAGCCGACGCCCAGCCCGCCGACGAGGACGACCCCGAGCGCGGCGACCACCGCCAGCACTCGGGCCGCCCGGCGCAGCCCGGACAGCAGCAGCATCGCCAGCGCGGCGGCCGCCGTGGCGATCCACGACCCGCGGCTGAAGGAGAGTCCGAGCGGCACCACCAGCGCCCCGGCCGCCGCGAAGGCGCCCGGTCGCAGCCAGGCGGGCGAGCCCGGCGGGGTGCGCAGAGCGAGGGCGAGCGCGGCGAGCAGCCCGTAGGAGACGACCGTGGCCATGCCCATCACATCGGTGGGCCCGAAGGTGCCGACCGCGCGGACGTCCTGGCCCATGTACGAGGCGCCGGTGCCGGTCGCGTACTGGTAGGTGCCGACCGCGCCCTGCACCAGCGCCACCGCCACCATCGAGACGGTGACCAGCCGGAACGCCCACGCGTCGCGCAGCACCAGCAGCACCGCGCCCGGCACCAGGACGAACACCTGGAGGTAGCGCACGAGTCCGGGCAGGGCGGCCTCGGGGTCGGCCGCGGTCACCGTGGCGACGGCGAAGCCGACCACCGGCAGGGCGAGGACGACGGCCGCGGTGACCGTCAGCGGCCGGGCGCTCAGCGCCAGCACCCGGGCGAGGCAGGCGAGGACGAGGAGCCCGGAGGCGATGTCGGCGGGCGCGACCGTGCCCGGTTCACCGGAGCGGCCGATGGGCAGGGCGACCAGCAGCACGGTGACCAGCAGCGGCAGCAGCAGGAGCCGGTCCACGCGGGGCACCCGGCGGGCGGCGGCCACCAAGACGTGCGGGGCGGCGGGCGCGGGAACAGCGGAGGCGGGCGCGGAGGGCGCGGCGGCGAGGGCCATGGTCAGCTTCCCCCGAGCCGGAACAGCGACGCGGCCGTGCGCGCCATGATGCACACGTCCTGCCACAGGGTCCAGGTGTCGATGTAGTGGTTGTCGAAGCGGGCCCGCTCCTCGATGGAGGTGTCCCCGCGCAGCCCGTTGACCTGGGCGAGCCCGGTGATGCCGACAGGCATCCGGTGGCGCTCGGCGTAGCCCGGGTAGGTGTGGGCGAACTTGGCGACGAAGTAGGGGCGTTCGGGCCGCGGGCCGACGAGGCTCATATCGCCGCGGAGCACGTTCCACAGCTGCGGCAGCTCGTCCAGCGAGGTGCGCCGCAGCAGGCTCCCGGTGGCGCTCATCCGCCGGTCGCGGGCGACGCTCCAGCGGGTGGCGGACTCGTGCTCGTCGGCGGGCCGCAGGGTGCGGAACTTCAGCAGCACGAACGGCCGCCCGCCGAGCCCGATCCGCTCCTGCCGGAACAGCACCCCCGGCCCGTCGGAGATCCGGACGGCGAGGGCGCAGACCGCGAGGACGGGGGCCGCGGCGACGAGCGCGACGGCGGCGAGGGCCGCGTCGAGGACGCGTTTGGCGGGCGGGAAGCCGCCGCGCGGGGGGTCCGTCTCCAGCTGCCGGACCGCGAAGCCCCACAGATGGTCCGCGTCCCGCCGCCCGGGCGGTGCGGTGCCCTCGGCGGCGGGGTGGGCGACCTGCCACACCCGGCAGCCGTGTCCGCCGAACAGGCGCACCAGATGGGCCGGGAGGTCGGGCCCGGTGAACAGGGCGTGCCGGACCGCGTTCTGGATGACGGCGCGGCTGACGTCCTCGGGGGTGACGAGGACGGGCAGCTGGCCCTCGTCGGCCGGTCCGCCGCGGTGGCCGGGGTCGACCCGGCCGACCGGGCGCATGCCGTAGCCGGGATGGGCGTACAGGGCGGCGGTGAGCTGCTGGGCGCTGGGGCCGCGGCCCACGACGAGCGCGGAGCGCGGCCTGCGGGCGGCGGCGCGGCGGCGCGCCTGGTGGACGGCCGCCCGCCCTGCGCAGGCGAGGGCGGCCTGGAGTCCGGCGCCCGTCGCGACGGCGGCCGGCCCGACCGCGTACGCGGGGTCGTGCACGGTGAAGGCCGCGTCGAGGAGCAGCCAGGTGGCGGCCGACAGCATGAGGAGCGCGGGCAGTTCGGCGAGGGCGGACGGCGACAGGCGCAGCCGGTACAGGCCGCGCCCCGAGTGCAGCGCGATCCCGGCGGCGGTGAGGACCAGGGCGGCCGGGGCGACGGGCCAGGGCACCCCGGGGGCGAGCGCGCAGGCGGCGACCGCGGCGGTGGCGTCGGCGGCGATCAGCGCGACGGGCCGCCGCCGCTGCCGGATGCGCCGCTTGGCGTGCGCGGCGGGGCGCCGGCCGGCGGTGCCGCGGGGCGGATGGACCGAGGGTACGCGGCGGGTCGTCGCCACGGGGGCGGTGTGGGGCGCGGGAGCACTCTCCGTCGTCATCGTTCGGTGCGCTTCCTCGTCAGGGGTCGGTGCGTGCTGAGGAGTTCCTGGTAGAGGCCGAGCACGGCGTCGGCGGTGCGCGAGACGTCGCCGGTGGCGCGGACGTACGCGGCGGCCCGGCGGCCGAGGTCGCGGGCGAGTCCCGGCTGGGCCAGCAGCCGGACCAGGGCGGCGGCGAGCGCGGCCGGGTCCTCCGGGGGGACCAGGGCGTACGGCTCGTGGCCGGGCGGCAGGCTCTCCCTGGCGCCGCTGACGTCGGTGAGGACGACGGGCCGCCCGCAGGCCATCGCCTCCAGCGGGGCGAGCGCCATGCCCTCCCAGCGGGACGGGAGGACCACCGTGTCGGCCGCGTACAGCCAGGGCCGGATGTCGCCCTGGGCGCCCGCGAACACCACCCCGGGCGGCGCGAAGGCCCGTAGCCGGTCCGCTTCGGGGCCGTCGCCGACGAGGACGAGGCGGGCGGCGGGCGCGCGGCCGACGACGGCGGGCCAGGCGCGCAGCAGGACGTCCTGCCCCTTCTGACGGCAGAGCCGCCCGACGCAGACGACGAGCGGGACGCCGTCCGGGAGGCCGCCGGGCACGGGCAGCCTGGCCCGGGCGGCGGTGCGCCGGGTGCCGTCGCTGTCCTCGGCGAAGAGAGCCGGGTCGACGCCGTTGCGGATCACGGACCAGCGGGCGCGGATGCCCGCCCGCTCCCCGGCCCGGCGTTCGCTGTCGCTGACGCACAGGGTGCGGGTGCTCCAGCGGGTGCCGTAGCGCTCCCAGGTGAGGGCGAGCCGGGCCTCGCGGCCCTCGACGGCGTCGAAGGACCAGGCGTGCGGCTGGAAGACGGTCGGCACCCGGCCGCGTACGGCGAGCCGCCCGGCGAGTCCGGCCTTGGCGCTGTGGACGTGCACAAGGTGCGGCCGGACCTCGCGGACCAGCCGGGCGGCGGTGAGCACCTCCCGGGCGAGACCGGGTCCGGGCGAGCGGCCGGCGGTCCAGGGGTGGACCCGGGCCCCCGCCTCGGCCGCGGCGGCGGCGAGCGGACCGGTGGGCGGACAGGCGACGACCGGTCGTGCGCCCGCGTGCGCCTGGGCGCGCACCAGATCGGTGACGACACGGGCGACTCCGCCTTCGACGGGCTGAACGAGATGGAATACGGTCAGCCGGCTTTTCTCGGTCCAGTCTCTGTGCAGCACATGCGGCTCTTTTCGAACAGGCGTGAACGCGGTGGACTGTGAGGGGGCCGGTATTCAGCGGCGCGCGTCGGCCTGCACGAAGAGGGCGCCGAGAAAGTAGCCGTTCCTCTCTCCGGTGAATCGGAAAGCGAGGGAATCGGCGCCACGCCGGAGCGCGGATGAGATGTCGTACACGTCGGAGTCGTATCCGAGGGTGTTCCGGTGGGCGGGTTTCCGGGCGGAGTTCGGCCTGCCGAGATCGGTGATCGTGGAATTCATCAGGTCGGCGCGGGAATTGGCCGCGTCGGTGAGCCGGTGGGCCGGGCCGTTCCCGGCGCGGACGGTGGCCGACTCGCCGGTGGCGCCGCGGTCGCCGTCGTAGGCGACCAGACCCGCGCGGCCGGTGGCGCCGGGGGCGGCCCGCAGTCCGGTCAGGGTCACCTCGCGGGCCTCGCCGACGGTCTCGAAGCCGTCCCAGAGGGCGATGTCACGCAGCGGCTCGCGGTCGTTCTCGTAGGCGACGACCATCGTCCAGCCGCCCCAGGCGCCGGCCTTCGAGTGCCCGCGGGCCACGTTGAGCTGGCTGACGGTCCAGTAGCCGGAGCGGCTGTCGCGGACCAGCGGGGTGATGTCGGCGGAGGCCTGGTAGGCGTCGCGGCCGTCGGCGTCGCGGTGCGCGATCCGGGTGTCGGCCAGGACCTCCTTGTAGCGTCCGCCCGGCTCGGCGATGAGGACGCGGCCGTTGTCCTTCGGGGGTTTCTGCTCGCCGACGCGCAGGTTGCCGCCCCAGTAGAGCCGGGCGTAGCGGACGGTGGAACCGGCGGGCAGGGCGAGTTCGGCGCGGGTGGAGTTGTAGGTGTTCGGGTCGTCGTCGAGGTCGACGTAGAACATCTCGTAGTCGCTGTTGGCGCCGGCCGCGCCGCGCTCCAGGGCCGGGCAGGCCGCCGCGCCCTCGGCGAGCGGGGTGCGGCAGGTGATGGCCGAGTTGGCGATCCGGGTGACGCCGCCGTGGTGGACGGCGTGGTAGCGCTGGACGAACGGAATGCGGGGGGTCTCGGCGGGGACCGGGGGCGGGGCCGCGGCGGCGGTCGCCGGGGCGAGGGTCACGGCCGCGCACAGCAGTGCCCCCCAGCGGGCGATACCGCGTCCGGCGCGTCCGGCCCCGAACCGCGGGACTCCCCCTACCGCCGCGAAGCCTGACGACTTCGACATGACTGGCTCCCCATTTTCGGTCAACGCGACAAAACAGGAGTGCACTTTGTCAGAAAGCCAGGGGGAAATCACGTCGGACTCGGGCGTTCGACCATCTGGAGGTGCGCCTTTTCCGGTCCCTTACAGGCGCGTTGTGCACGGCGTGTCGCGCGCCCCCCGCACCCGGGAATCAATCCATCGTGTGATAGAGCGCAACCATCGGCCGACTTGTTCGTTGCAGCGTCGTCACGGTGATTCCGGCGGATTGCCGGGACAGGGGCGAACGAGGCGGCGCGAAGGGGTTTCCCGTTCCCGTGCTGATCGTTGTGCCTGTCGACGGCGGGGAGCCCCGCCGGGAACAGGATCACAGGACATGAAGCACTCCAGGGCCGCCGCCGTTCTCACCGGGTCCATGGTCGCGCTGGGCGCGGCCACGCCCGCCTTCGCCGCCGACGCCGCTCCCGCGGTCCCGATGAGCCTCAACGGCGGGATCGCGCACGCGGCCTCCACGCTGCCGCAGCTGGACGACGTGACCCAGGCCGGTCCGGCGGTCGGCCAGGCGACCGACGCGGTGATGGAGCTCAACAACCTGAAGGGCAACGCTCCGGAGCAGCTGCTGAAGACGGCCGCCGGGGCGACCCCGATGCTCGGCGGCATCTCCCTCGGCGGCTGACCCCCGGCGGCCCGGCGCCCTCCGCCCCTCCGTCCGCCGGGGCGGAAGCCGTCAGCAGCCGTACGGAAGAGGGCCTTTGGAGTGAACCGGAATAACCAACAGGCCGGGTCGGCGGTTGGTCAGGCAGCTCCAACGGCGGGCATTCTCTGCAACAGAAGGACGCAACATGTTCAAGAAGGTTATGGCTACGGCGGCACTCTCCCTCTCCGTGGCTGCCGCGGGTGCCGCCATGGCGCCGCAGGCTATGGCCGTGGGCGACAACGAGGGCACCCACTCCGCGAGCGGCAACGGCGCCTCCCAGTCGTACGGCAACGCCGAGACGTACGGGGACATGAGCCCGCAGATGAGCCTGATCCAGGGTTCGCTGAACAAGCCCTGTGTCGGTCTGCCGCTCAAGGCCAACGTCGGTTCGCTGGTCGGCGCGGTGCCGATCTCCGTCCAGGACATCCCGATCCTGTCGGCCCCGCAGAACCAGCAGTGCGTCGAGAACTCCACCCAGGCCAAGGGTGACGAGCCGCTGTCGCACATCCTCAACGACATCCCGGTTCTGTCGGCGAACGGCGTCTCCGCTCGCTGATCGTCACCGCACGCAGGAGCCCCGGCGCCGTCCAGGCGGCCGGGGCTCTTCCGTGTGCGCGTGCCGTCGGTGGGCGGCGGCGGATCAGGAGGTCCAGAAGTCCCACCAGCGGGTCAGGATCAGCATGCCGATGATCCCGATGTGCAGCACCGGCAGCGCCCAGGTGAACTCCCCGAGGAAGGACCGCACCCCGGCCGGTGCCGGCAGCAGCCCGTTGCGCACGTTGTGCGAGGTCACGTACCAGAACATGACGATGGTCCCGACCCAGGCCAGGCAGCACCACAGGCACAGGGCGTTGATCTCGT
>NZ_JBEXXN010000028.1:0-82697 GCF_040630445.1 Streptomyces sp. NPDC005805 | reverse complement strand
GGGGGGGGGGTTTGCCCCCGGGGGCCCCGCCCGGGGGGGGGCGCGGGGGGGGGCGGGGGGGGGGCCGGGTGTTTTCCGCCCCCACCCCCCGGGCCCCTCGCCGTCCGGCGGTGGTGGCGGTGCCGTCAGTCGGACTTGGCCGCGCACTCCGCGCAGGTGCCGAAGATCTCGACCGTGTGGGCCACGTTCACATAGCCGTGCTGGGCCGCGACCGACTCCGCCCACTGCTCGACCGCCGGGCCCTCGACCTCGACCGCCTTGCCGCAGAGGCGGCACACCAGATGGTGGTGGTGGTCGTCGGTGGAGCAGCGCCGGTAGACGGACTCGCCGTCGCTGGTGCGCAGGACGTCGACCTCGCCCGCGTCGGCGAGGGACTGGAGCGTGCGGTACACGGTGGTCAGGCCCACGGAGTCGCCGCGGTGCTTGAGCATGTCGTGCAGCTCCTGCGCACTGCGGAACTCGTCCACCTCGTCGAGCGCCGCCGCCACCGCTGCGCGCTGCCGGGTGGACCGGCCTCGCACCGGGGCGGTGTTCCCGCCGGTTGGCGCCGTGGTCACAGGAGCCTCCTTGCCTCGCCCGCACATACGTCGGGCCATTCTGCCAGGCTCGCGCACGGTCGCGTCCCGTGCGCGGGCCCGGGCCTGCCCCTGCGCGGTCGACTGCCGGTCGACTGCCGGTCCGCTGCCTGGGGCGACGCCGCGCCGGCGGGGGCGTCAGATCTTCACATCGTCGCCGGACCGGCGCGTCGGGGGCAGCCCGATCGCGCAGTCCGCCGCCTCGGCCGCGGCCGTGGCCTCCGCCCGCCGGGCCCGCAGCCGGGACAGCGGGACGGCGGCCGCCGTCATCAGCACGAAGACGCCGATGGCCAGCAGAACAATGGTCGCTCCCGGCGGCACGTCCTGGTAGTAGGAGGTCGCGGTCCCGGTCAGCGCGACCGCCACACCGATCGCCACGGACACCGTGAAGGTCGCCCGGAACGAGCGCGTGAGCTGCTGGGCCGCCGCCACCGGGACCACCATCAGGGCGCTCACCAGCAGCAGGCCGACGACCCGCATCGCGACGCTGACGGTGACCGCCGCCGTGACGGCCACCAGCAGGTTCAGCGCGCGCACCGGCAGGCCGGTGACCCGGGCGAACTCCTCGTCCTGGCTGATCGCGAAGAGCTGCCGGCGCAGGCCGAGGGAGACCAGCACCACGAAGCCGGCGAGCAGCGCGATCGCGGTCAGGTCCTCCTGGGACACCGTGGACAGGGAGCCGAAGAGGTACGAGCTGAGGTTGCCGGTCGAGCCGGTCTCCGAGAGGTTCACCAGCAGCACACCGCCGGCCATACCGCCGTAGAACAGCATCGCCAGGGCGATGTCGCCCCGGGTGCGGCCCCAGGCGCGGATCAGCTCCATCAGCACCGCGCCGACGATCGACACCAGGGTGGCCATCCACACCGGGCTGGTCGACAGCAGGAAGCCGAGGCCGACACCGGTCATCGCGACATGGCCGATGCCGTCGCCCATCAGGGCCTGCCGGCGCTGCACCAGGTGGATGCCGACGGCGGGGGCCGTGATACCGACCAGCAGGGCGGCGAGCAGCGCCCGCTGCATGAAGGCGGAGTCGAGGATTTCCATGGTCAGGTCAGCAGTCCCGTGCGGAGCGGCTCACCGGCCGCGTGCGGATGTACGTGGTCGTGGCCGGGCAGGGCGTGCTGGCCCACCGCCTCGGGCGGCGGCCCGTCGTGGACCACGCAGCCGTCCCGCAGCACCACCGCGCGGTCGATCAGGGGCTCCAGCGGGCCCAGCTCGTGCAGGACCAGCAGCACCGAGGTGCCGTCGGCGACCTGCTCGCGCAGGGTCGAGGCGAGGATCTCCTGGCTGGCCAGGTCCACGCCGGCCATCGGCTCGTCCATGATCAGGAGTTCGGGCTCGGAGGCGAGCGCGCGGGCGATCAGCACCCGCTGGTGCTGGCCGCCGGAGAGCGCGGCGACGGAGTCCTTCGCCCGGTCCCCGAGGCCGACGAGGTCGATGGCGTGCTCGACGGCGGCCTTGTCGGCGCGGCCGGTGAAGCCGAAGCGGACGCGGGAGAGGCGGCCGGAGGAGACGACCTCGCGGACGGTCGCGGGGACCCCGCTGGCGGCCGTGGTCCGCTGGGGGACGTAGCCGACGCGGGCCCACTGGCGGAAGCGGCGCAGCGGGGTGCCGAACAGCTCGATCGTGCCGTCGGTGAGGGGCACCTGCCCGATCACCGAGCGGACGGCGGTCGACTTGCCGGAGCCGTTGGCGCCGAGCAGGGCGACGACCTCGCCCTGTCCGACGGTGAGGTCGACGCCGCGCAGCACGGGGCGCGAGCCGAGGACGGCCCGGGCGCCGCGGACGGAGATGACGGGCTGCTGCCGGTCGCTGGGCCGGCCGGCGGGCTGCGGGTCGGTGGGGGACTGCGGGTCCATCGGCTGCCCCTTTCGCGGTGCGGTGGTGCGTGGCGCGGTCACTTGGCGCCGAGCGCCTTCTTCAGCGCGGCGAGGTTGGACTCCATGACCTCGATGTAGTCGCGGCCCTTGGAGGAGTCCGTGATGCCCTCCAGCGGGTCGAGGACATCGGTCTTCAGGCCGGTGTCCTGCGCGAGGGTCTTGGCGGTGCGGTCGCTGGCGAGGGTCTCGAAGAAGACCGTGGTGACCTTCTCCTGCTTCGCGATCTTCTGGAGTTCCTGGATGCGGGCGGGGGTGGGCTCGGCCTCGGGGTCGATGCCGGCGATGCCCTCCTGGTCCAGGTGGTAGCGGTCCGCGAGGTAGCCGAAGGCGGCGTGGGTGGTGATGAAGGTGCGGGTGTCGGTGTTCTTCAGGCCCTGCGCGAAAGCGGTGTCGAGGGCCTTCAGCTTGCCGACGAGGTCCTTGGTGTTCTTCGCGTAGTCGGCGGCGTGGTCCGGGTCGGCCTTCTCCAGGGCCTTGCCGACGCCCTCGGCGACCTCCGCGTACTTCACCGGGTCCAGCCAGATGTGCGGGTCGGCGCCGCCCTCGGTGGAGTGGTCGTGACCGTGGTCGTCGGCGCCGGGCTCCTCGGAGTGCTCCTCGGGGGCGCCGGACTCCTCGTGGCCGTGCTCGTCCTTGTGCTCGTCGGCGCCGTGGTCGTCGGCGTGCTCGTCCGGGCCGTGGTCGTGGCTCTCCTCGGCACCGGGGGTGTGGTCGTGGGGCTCGGCCCCGTGCTCGTGGTCGTGGCCGCCCTCGGCGCCGTGGCTGACCAGCTTCGTCAGGCTCGCGGCGTCCACCTTGTGCTGGACGGAGGACTCGGCGACCGCCTCGTCCACGGCGGGCTGGATGCCCTTCAGATAGAGGACCAGGCCGGAGTCGTTCAGCTCGGCGGTCTGCCGGGGCTTCAGCTCCAGGTCGTGCGGCTCGACGCCCGGCTTGGTGAGGGTGGTGACGGAGACGTGCTCGCCGCCTATCCGCTCGGCGAGGAACTGCATCGGGTAGAACGACGCCGTGACCTTGAGCCGGCCGTCGTCCGTGCGCTCGGCGGCGTCGGAGGTGGAGCAGGCGGAGACGGCCATGAGGCCGAGCGCGACGGCTCCGGCGGTGGCGGTGGCGGGTATGAGGCGGCGTACGTTCATGACTGTCATTTTCAACAAAAACGGAAACGATTGTCAATAAACCTGGGTCGGGGGCTTCTCACCCGATCCGCCGCCGCTGCACAGCCGATCCGATTTGATCCGGGGGGCATGGCCGCCGGTACCCTGAGTCATTCTCCGTTCGTCCTCGTCATGAAGAGAGCACCGTGGCCGCCGACAAGATCGACACCATCGTCAACCTGAGCAAGCGCCGTGGCTTCGTCTACCCGTGCAGTGAGATCTACGGTGGTCAGCGCGCCGCCTGGGACTACGGACCGCTGGGTGTCGAGCTCAAGGAGAACATCAAGCGCCAGTGGTGGCGGTACATGGTCACCTCGCGCGAGGACGTCGTCGGTATCGACTCGTCGGTGATCCTGGCCACCGAGGTGTGGGAGGCGTCGGGGCACGTCGCGACCTTCACCGACCCGCTCACCGAGTGCACCTCCTGTCACAAGCGCTACCGCGCCGACCACCTGGAGGAGGCGTACGAGGAGAAGCACGGCCGCCTCCCCGAGAACGGCCTCGCCGACCTCAACTGCCCCAACTGCGGCAACAAGGGCACCTTCACCGAGCCCAAGCAGTTCTCCGGCCTGCTCTCCACGCACCTCGGCCCGACCCAGGACTCCGGCTCCATCGCCTACCTGCGTCCCGAGACCGCGCAGGGCATCTTCACCAACTTCGGCCAGGTCCACCAGACCTCGCGCAAGAAGCCGCCCTTCGGCATCGCGCAGATGGGCAAGTCCTTCCGGAACGAGATCACGCCCGGCAACTTCATCTTCCGCACCCGCGAGTTCGAGCAGATGGAGATGGAGTTCTTCGTCAAGCCCGGCGAGGACGAGCAGTGGCACGAGTACTGGATGGAGCAGCGCTGGAACTGGTACACCGGCCTGGGCCTGCGTGAGGAGAACATGCGCTGGTTCGAGCACCCCAAGGAGAAGCTCTCCCACTACTCCAAGCGCACCGCCGACATCGAGTACCGCTTCCAGTTCGGCGGCAGCGAGTGGGGCGAGCTGGAGGGTGTGGCCAACCGCACCGACTACGACCTCTCGGCCCACTCCAAGGCCTCCGGCACCGACCTGTCGTACTTCGACCAGGAGGCCGGCGAGCGCTGGACGCCGTACGTCATCGAGCCGGCGGCCGGTGTGGGCCGGACGATGCTCGCCTTCCTTCTCGACGCGTACAACGAGGACGAGGCGCCCAACGCCAAGGGCGTCATGGAGAAGCGCGCCGTGATGCGCCTCGACCCGCGCATCGCGCCGGTCAAGGTCGCGGTCCTGCCGCTGAGCCGCAACGCGCAGCTCTCGCCGAAGGCGAAGGGCCTCGCGGCGGACCTCCGGCAGAACTGGAACATCGAGTTCGACGACGCGGGCGCGATCGGCCGCCGCTACCGCCGCCAGGACGAGATCGGCACGCCGTACTGCGTCACCGTCGACTTCGACACCCTCGACGACAACGCGGTGACCGTGCGCGAGCGCGACTCGATGAAGCAGGAGCGGGTCTCCCTGGACCAGATCCAGGGCTACCTGGGCTCCCGCCTCCTCGGCTGCTGACCCGGGGTGACGGCGGGCGGGCCGCCCCGCCCGCCGTCACCCGCAGGGCCTTCCGCGAAGCCCCGGACTCCCCGGAGTCCGGGGCTTCGGCGCGTCCGGGGCCGGCGGCGCGGGCGGGGTGCGTGAGCGCCGGGTCAGGGGCGCAGACCGCGCAGGAGGAGGGTGACGACCTCGTCGAACTCAGTGTCCACCGTGGCGGAGCGCCAGGTCGGCGCGTAGGACGGGTCGTGGAAGCGGGCGGTCGCGGTGAAGACGGCCCGGGCCGAGGCGGACGGGTCCGGTGCCGCGAAGGCGCCCGCCGCCACGCCCTCCTCGACGATCCGGCGGACCTGGTCCTCCAGCACCGTGATGTGCTGGTCGACCACGCCGCTGCTCTCGTCGATCAGGACGTTGTACGTCGCGAACAGCTCCGGGTCGTCGCCCGCCTTGTGCCGCTTGGCCTCGAACAGCGTGGCCAGCCAGTCGCGCAGCTTCTCGGGCGCCTCTCCCGGCGCCGCCGTCAGCTCCTCCAGGGTCTGCTCGGTGCGGCCGAGCCAGCGGTGGGTCACCGCCTCCCGCAGCGCGGCCTTGGTGCGGAAGTGGCGGTAGACACTGCCGTGGCTGACCCCCAGGGCGCGCGCCACGTCCACCACGGTCGCCTTGGCGGGGCCGTAGCGGCGCAGCACCTCCTCGGTGACTTCGAGGATGCGCTCGGCGGTCAGGGTCTCGGTCGGCATGGTGCGACAGTACCGGGCGGGCCGGGCCCGTCAGTGCTCGCTGTCCAGATGCGCCATCTGCGCGGCCGGGTACCGCTCGCCGGCCGCCGAGCCCGCCGGAACAGCCTCCTCGATCGCCGCCAGGTCCTCGTCCGCCAGCTCCACCTCCAGTGCGCCGAGCGCCTCCGCCAGCCGGGCGCGGGTGCGGGCGCCGACGAGCGGCACGATGTCCTCGCCGCGGGCGAGGACCCAGGCGATCGCCGTCTGGGCGACGCTGAGGCCCTTGCCCTCGGCCACCTTCCGCAGCCGCTCGACCAGGTCGAGGTTGCGCGCGAGGTTGTCGCCCTGGAACCGGGGGCTCATCCCGCGGAAGTCGTTCGCCGCCAGCTCGCGGTCCCGCTCGAAGTGCCCGCTGATCAGGCCCCGGGAGAGCACCCCGTACGCCGTGACGCCGATGCCCAGCTCGCGCACGGTGGGGAGGATGGACTCCTCGATGCCCCGCGATATCAGGGAGTACTCGATCTGGAGGTCGGCTATCGGGGCCACCGACGCGGCCCGGCGGATGGTCTCCGCGCCCACCTCCGAGAGGCCGATGTGCCGGACATGGCCCGCCTCGACCAGCTCCGCGATGGCGCCGACGGTCTCCTCGATCGGCACCTCCGGATCCACCCGGGCGATGCGGTAGACGTCGATGTGGTCCCTGCCGAGCCGCTGGAGGCTGTACGCGGCGAAGTTCTTCACGGCGGCCGGGCGGCCGTCATAGCCCGTGAAGGCGCCCTCCACCGTGCGCAGGGCGCCGAACTTCACGCTCACCAGGGCCTGTTCACGGGCCGCGGCGGGCGCGTTGCGCAGGGCCTCGTTGATCAGCAGTTCGTTGTGGCCCATGCCGTAGAAGTCGCCCGTGTCGAGCAGGGTGACGCCGGCGTCGAGCGCCGCGTGGATCGTCGCCACGGACTCGCCGCGGTCGGCGTCCCCGTACAGGGCGGACATGCCCATGCAGCCGAGGCCCAGCGCCGAGACCCGGGGGCCCGTCGTGCCCAGGGTGCGGGTGGCGCGGACGGCCGGGGCGGTGGTCGAAGCGGGAGCGGCGGGGTCGGTGGAAGGGGTGGTGTTCGCGGCGGAGGTCATCGGGTCTCCCGGGTGGGTGCGTGGTGCGGCGGCGTGGCGCGGCCGTGTGCCGTGCGGTGCCCGTGCATCAACCATGGCATGTGCGATGACAGATTTCAATATCTGTCAGTCGCGCATCCCTCGATCGAGTGCACGGTGGGCGGGTGGGAGGTCCGGTGGCGGGGTGCCGGCGGGAAAATCGGGTGCCCGGTGCGCCGCGCCCGCGCTACGGTCGCCCCATGTCTTCGTTCTTCCAGATCTACGAGTGAGAGCGCGGCGGCCCGGCCGCCCCGCCCGACGAATTCCGCAGTCACTTCTCACCCCGACGGGAGAACCCCATGGCCAAGAGCCGCAACAACCTCCTCGGTGTCGGCGGGCAGCGCAGGAAGCTGTCCCGTGCCGACCAGCAGGGCGGCGGCCCGCAGGGCACCGCCGACCGCAAGGCGGCCGCCGACCAGAAGCAGGAACTGCTGCGCCGGATGCGTGAGCGCGCGCAGAACGGCGCGGAGGCGTCGCCGGACGCGGCGGACGGCGCGGCTGCGCCGTCGCAGGCCGACGCGGGCCAGGAGGCCGCGTCCTCCTGACGCCCGCGCCGCCCGCGCAGTACCTCTCGCAGGCCCGGACCGCTCCCCGCGGTCCGGGCCTGCGTCATGCGGGCGCCGCCGCCCGGTCCGGGGCAGGCATGTGGTGGGCGCGGGCGGCTGCCCCAGGCCACACCGCGCCCGCGCCGCCCGGCCGCCCACGGACGGCGGCGTGCCTGCGTCGCGCCGCCGCCTGTGGGGCGGGCCCGCGTGCGCCCGTCGCCCGACGTGGGTCCACGTCACGCCCCCCGCCACCCGAAGCGGCCGAGGCGGGTCCGCCTCGCTGACGCCCGCGCAGCCCGACCGCGTCGGCGGGTCCCGCGTCACGCGGGCTCCGCGTACGCCCGCCGCCCCGGGGCGGGTCCGCGTCGCCGGAAGCGCCTGTGGCGGGTTAGCCCCCGACAGCCCGCGTCGCCCGCGCCACCCGAAGCGCCCCCGCCAGCCGGGGCGGGTCCGCCTCGCTCACGCCCGCTCTCCGCTGGCCCGACCGCGTCACGCAGGCTCCGCGTTACGCAGGTTTCGCGTACGCCCGCCGCCCCGGGCGGGCCCGCGTCGCCCGAAGCGCCCCCGCCAGCCGGGGCGGGTCCGTCTCGCTGACGCCCCGCAGCCCGACCGCGTCGCCGGAAGCCCCCGGCCAGCCGGGGCGGGCCGGCCCCGCGCGCGCCCGCCCCGCGCGCCCGCCCCGCGCGCCGGCCCCGACCGCGTCGGCGGGTCCCGCGTCACGCAGGCTCCGCGTACGCCCGCCGCCCCGGGGCGGGTCCGCGTCGCCCGAAGCGGCGCGCCCCCCGGTGTGAGGGAGCGCACGTTCCCCAACCACCCCGGGGCCGCCCCCGCGATGCGGGACAATGGGCGGATGACCACGCTCGCTCCCGTCGCCTCCTCCGGCCTCGCCATCGGCCCGCACGCCGTGCAGCCGCCCGTCGTGCTCGCGCCCATGGCCGGTATCACCAACGCGCCCTTCCGCACCCTGTGCCGCGAGTTCAGCGGCGGCAAGGGGCTGTTCGTGAGCGAGATGATCACCACGCGGGCGCTGGTCGAGCGCAACGAGAAGACGATGCAGCTCATCCACTTCGACGAGACCGAGACCCCGCGCTCGATCCAGCTGTACGGGGTGGACCCGGTCACCGTCGGCAAGGCCGTCCGCATGATCGTGGACGAGGGCCTGGCCGACCACATCGACCTGAACTTCGGCTGCCCCGTCCCCAAGGTCACCCGCAAGGGCGGCGGTTCGGCCCTCCCGTACAAGCGGAACCTGCTGCGGGCGATCCTGCGCGAGGCGGTGGGGAACGCGGGAGACCTGCCGGTCACCATGAAGATGCGCAAGGGCATCGACGACGACCACATCACCTACCTCGACGCGGGCCGGATCGCGGTCGACGAGGGCGTCACGGCGATCGCCCTGCACGGCCGCACCGCCGCCCAGCACTACGGCGGCACGGCCGACTGGGAGGCCATCGCCCGGCTGAAGGAGCACGTCCCGGAGATCCCGGTGCTCGGCAACGGCGACATCTGGTCGGCCGGGGACGCCCTGCGGATGGTGCGCGAGACCGGCTGCGACGGCGTGGTCGTCGGCCGCGGCTGCCTGGGCCGGCCGTGGCTCTTCGCGGACCTGGTGGCGGCCTTCGAGGGGCGTACGGACTTCCGGCGGCCGTCGCTGCGGGAGGTCGCGGACGTGATGCTGCGCCACGCCACGCTGCTCGGCGAGTGGATCGGCGACGAGGCGCGCGGGGTCATCGACTTCCGTAAGCACGTCGCCTGGTACCTCAAGGGCTTCGCGGTCGGTTCGGAGATGCGGGGGCGGCTGGCGGTGACCTCGTCCCTGGCGGAGCTGGGCGCTCAGTTGAGCGAGCTGGACCTCGACCAGCCGTGGCCGGCGGGTGCGGACGGGCCGCGCGGGCGGACCTCCGGCAACAACCGCGTGGTGCTGCCGGACGGCTGGCTGAAGGACCCGTACGACTGCGCGGGCGTCGGCGAGGACGCGGAACTGGACACTTCGGGCGGCTGAGGGCCGCCGGGAGGCCCCCGGAGGGCCCTCGACGGGTCGTCAAGGGCCCGTCGGCGGGCCGGGCGGCGGGGTCCGGATGATGGAATCCGGCGGCTCCGGACGGCGTGATCCTCGCCACCCTTGATAAGGGTCGCGCTCAGATGAGCGGTTGGGGGCTGGTTGCGACTCCCAAAGGGTGACACTCAGTGCCACCCCGTTCGCCTTCGCTTCCTGGATCGAAAGCTCACGACCAGTGACCGATGATCGATCAACGATCACGGAGGGCGCTCCTCCGTTCAGGTGTTGAACGCGGATCGCGGCGTGTCCACCCCCTGCGATCACTTTCGATCTGCTGGCGGACGAGTGGTTAAGGCCGTATGACGCGCAAGTGGACGTACCCAGGAGCCTTCGATCTGGGTATGTTCCTCGCCGTCAGGGCAGCCACCGAGTCCTCGAGGAGTCGAGACCCGTGTCGGAAAACAAAGATCACAAGTTCGTCTACGACTTCACCGAGGGCAACAAGGACCTGAAGGACCTGCTCGGCGGCAAGGGCGCGAACCTCGCCGAGATGACCAACCTCGGTCTGCCGGTCCCGCCCGGGTTCACGATCACCACCGAGGCCTGCAAGGTCTACCTGGAGAGCGGCGACGAGCCCGCGGCGCTCCGCGACGAGGTGAGTGCGCACCTCGACGCCCTGGAGCGGGCCATGGGCAAGAAGCTCGGCCAGGCCGACGACCCGCTGCTCGTCTCCGTCCGCTCCGGCGCCAAGTTCTCGATGCCCGGCATGATGGACACGGTCCTCAACATCGGCCTCTCGGACGAGTCGGTCGGCGGCCTCGCCGCGCAGGCGGGCGACGAGCGCTTCGCGTGGGACTCCTACCGGCGCCTCATCCAGATGTTCGGCAAGACCGTGCTCGGCGTGGACGGGGAGCTCTTCGAGGAGGCGCTGGAGGAGGCCAAGGCGGCCAAGAAGGTCACCGTCGACACCGACCTCGACGCGGCCGACCTGAAGAAGCTGGTCAAGCACTTCAAGAAGATCGTCAAGTCCGAGGCCGGGCGCGACTTCCCGCAGGACCCGCGCGAGCAGATGGACCTCGCCATCCACGCGGTCTTCGACTCCTGGAACACCGACCGCGCCAAGCTCTACCGCCGCCAGGAGCGCATCCCCGGCGACCTCGGCACCGCGGTCAACGTCTGCTCCATGGTCTTCGGCAACCTCGGCCCGGACTCCGGCACCGGCGTCGCCTTCACCCGTGACCCCGCCTCCGGGCAGCAGGGCGTCTACGGCGACTACCTCCAGAACGCGCAGGGCGAGGACGTCGTCGCCGGCATCCGCAACACGGTGCCGCTGGCGGACCTGGAGTCGATCGACAAGAAGTCGTACGACCAGCTCATGCAGATCATGGAGACCCTGGAGAACCACTACAAGGATCTCTGCGACATCGAGTTCACCATCGAGCGCGGCCAGTTGTGGATGCTCCAGACCCGCGTCGGCAAGCGGACCGCGGGCGCCGCGTTCCGGATCGCCACGCAGCTCGTGGACCAGGGGCTGATCGACGAGGCCGAGGCACTCCAGCGGGTCAACGGCGCGCAGCTCGCGCAGCTGATGTTCCCGCGCTTCGACGAGAACGCCAACGCCGAGCGGCTGGGCCGCGGGATCGCCGCCTCCCCGGGCGCGGCGGTCGGCAAGGCGGTCTTCGACTCCTACACGGCCGTCAAGTGGTCCCGTTCCGGCGAGAAGGTCATCCTGATCCGCCGGGAGACCAACCCGGACGACCTGGACGGCATGATCGCCGCCGAGGGCATCCTGACCTCGCGCGGCGGCAAGACCTCGCACGCGGCCGTCGTGGCGCGCGGCATGGGCAAGACCTGTGTCTGCGGCGCGGAGGAGCTGGAGGTCGACACCAAGCGGCGGCGGATGACGGTCGGCGACACGGTGGTCGAGGAGGGCGACGTCGTCTCCATCGACGGCTCCTCCGGCAAGGTCTACCTCGGCGAGGTGCCGGTCGTGCCCTCCCCGGTCGTGGAGTACTTCGAGGGCCGGATGCACGCGGGCGCCGACGACGCCGACGAGCTGGTCCAGGCGGTGCACCGGATCATGGCCTACGCGGACCGGGTACGCCGGCTGCGCGTACGCGCCAACGCGGACAACGCCGAGGACGCGCTGCGCGCCCGCCGCTTCGGCGCGCAGGGCATCGGCCTGTGCCGCACGGAGCACATGTTCCTCGGCGAGCGCCGCGAGATGGTCGAGAAGCTGATCCTCGCCGACACGGACGAGGAGCGCGAGGAGGCCCTCGCGACCCTGCTGCCGCTCCAGCGCACGGACTTCGTGGAGCTCTTCGAGGCGATGGACGGGCTGCCGGTGACGGTGCGTCTGCTCGACCCGCCGCTGCACGAGTTCCTGCCCGACATCACCGAGCTGTCGGTGCGGGTGGCCCTCGCGGAGGCCCGCAAGGACCACAACGAGAACGACCTGCGCCTGCTCCAGGCGGTGCACCGGCTGCACGAGCAGAACCCGATGCTGGGTCTGCGCGGTGTACGCCTCGGCCTGGTCATCCCCGGTCTGTTCACCATGCAGGTGCGGGCCATCGCGGAGGCCGCGGCCCAGCGCATCGAGGCGAAGGGCGACCCGCGTGCGGAGATCATGATTCCGCTGGTGGGCACCGTCCAGGAGCTGGAGATCGTCCGCGAGGAGGCGGAGCAGGTCATCGCGGAGGTGCAGCAGCGGACCGGCGTCGAACTGAAGCTGGCGCTGGGCACGATGATCGAGCTGCCGCGGGCCGCGCTGACGGCCGCGCAGATCGCGGAGGCGGCCGAGTTCTTCTCCTTCGGCACCAACGACCTGACCCAGACGGTGTGGGGCTTCTCCCGGGACGACGTGGAGGCGAGCTTCTTCACGGCGTACCTGGAGAAGGGCATCTTCGGCGTCAGCCCGTTCGAGACGATCGACAAGGACGGTGTGGGCGCGCTGGTGCGGGACGCGGTGACGGCGGGCCGGCAGGCGCGTCCGGACCTGAAGCTGGGTGTCTGCGGCGAGCACGGCGGCGACCCGGAGTCGGTGCACTTCTTCCACGAGGTGGGCCTGGACTACGTCTCCTGCTCCCCGTTCCGCATCCCGGTGGCCCGCCTGGAGGCGGGGCGCGCGGCGGCGGAGTCCGCGGGCAGCGACTCGCGCTGACGCGGGGGCCGTACGGGGCGTGCGCCCCGTACGGCGGCGGACCGCCGGTCCGGCGCGGGTCGGCGCGCCGGACCCGGCAGGCCCCGTGACCGCGCCGGCCCCGGGGCGGGCCCGTCCCGACGGGCCCGCCGACCCTCACCGGGGCGCGGCGACGGCGTCGTGGGGCCACGACACACGGAAGGTGCGGGTATCGACGAGGATGCCCGCACCTTCCGCGTGCGCGGGGGGTTCTGCGGTGGGGGCCCGCCCTGCCCGGGCCGGTGGGTGGGGGCCTCCCACGTCGGGCCCGGTCCTCGCCCGGCGGGCAGCGATGGCATCAGGTCCCGCTGCTCGGGTCGCGCCGCCGCGTGGGGGCGGGGGTGAGGCCTCGGTGGGCGGCTCGGCCGCAGGGCGTCGATTACCCGGCCATGGTGCGCATGGCCGTGCCCGCAGGGCGACCGGTCTCGGTCCGGCGAGCGGTGGTTGGGGGCGTGGCCGTATCCGGTAGCGCGTGGCCTGCCCGCCGGGGGTGCGTGCAGGGCTGCCGCACGGATCGTGGACGGCGTTGGCATCAGGGTGCCTGTTGCCTTGGGCGCGCCCCGGCGCGGGGCATGGCCCGCTGGGCGACGGGCATCCGGCCCGCCGTCCCGGGGGCTGGCGCTGAGAGGCGGCGGGGCGCGACTGGCCCCCGGCCCGGCGTGCTGCCCGTCCCGGCCACGCGCCGCGCAAGGGAGTGTGCCGGCCTGCCCCGCGCTCAGGGCCCGGGCGTCGCGCGGGGCGCGAGCCCCCCGACAGTGGGGCGTTCGCCCGGTGTCGGGGGCCTTGTACGCCGGGGGCGGCCCCTGGCGTCAGTCGCTGAGCACCGGCCCGGTCGCCCCGTGTGCGTTCCCGCCCCTGGGGCAGGCGCACCCCCGGAGGCACCCCGGGGCGGGCGCGGCCCTCAACGGCGGCTCGGCCCCGCCTCGGACCCCGTCCGCAATGCGGTGGACCCCGCATGCTGATCGGGCGTTCAGTTGAATTCCGGACGTCCGGGGGGAATCGAATTGACGGTCATTCAATACCGACCGGTCGGGAGAAGTGGCGGAGCGCGGTCGGCGGATCCCCACCCGCCGACCGCGCTCCATTACCCGTGCCGGACACGGAGCCGCAACCTCCGTCACCGCCGCCGGACGCACAGGCCCCCCACGGTCCTTGCTGCGTCACATCGGTGAAGTAGGTTTCGTGCCCGACGTCGTACAGCCTTTCGGTTGTCGTGGTGGTCCCGCGAGGCGTTTCAACTGTGGCCGAAACACCGTGGTAACAACCTGTGATTGCATGCATACTCTTCGATGGGGGGCGATTGCGGGTGCAACAGGTGGGGGTTCGGTGCTTCGTATTCATTTCCACGCGGATGACCTGGCGCGGGTAAGGATGGCCGCCGGTCCCGACCCGCTCTGGGAATCGATTCTGAGTTTTCATCGATTGCGGGACCGCAGGGGCGCTCTCCACTTCGGCGAATGGCGATCCGAGGCCCGTGCCCGGTTGAAAGGTGAAGCACGACTGCTGGGGCAGCTCGTCCCCCCGAGGGGATATTTCCCGGACTTTCTCACGCCCGCCGAGGCCCGTGACGGCCTGGAGACGGGCCTGGAGGCGCTCCGGGAGACCCCGGCGGCCCGGCTGCGCACCGAACTGGCCCTCGCCGCCGCGCAGCGCTCCCCGCGCCGCACTCTGCCGAACCGTTTCCTCGCTCTGGCGGACGGTCGCTCCGATGCCGTCGGACGCCTCGTGGACACCCTGCGCGCCTACTTCCGCGCCGCCCTCGAACCGTACTGGCCCCACGTCCGGGCCCGGGTCGAGGCGGACCGGGCCGTGCGCGGGCGGGCGCTGCTCGACGGCGGCGCGGCCGAACTCCTCGACTCCCTGCCCCCGGTGCTGCGCTGGCGCGCCCCCGTGCTGGAGGCGGACTACCCCGTCGACCGCGAACTCCATCTGGGCGGCCGGGGGCTGCTCCTCCAGCCGTCGTTCTTCTGCCGGGGCGCCCCCGTGGTGCTGCGCGACCCGGCCCTGCCGCCGGTCCTCGTCTACCCCGTGCAGCACGGCTCCGAGTCCGCCTTCGCCGACGACGCCGTCAGCCCCTCCCTCGGCCGGCTCGTCGGCCACACCCGCTCCGCCGTCCTCCAGGCCATCCGGCACGGCTGCACCACCAGCGAACTGGCCCGCAGGGCGGGGGTGTCCCTCGCCTCCGCGAGCCAGCACGCCGCGGTCCTGCGCGAGGCCGGGCTCGTCGTCACGCTCCGCCACGGCAACGCGGTCCTGCACACGCTCACCCCGCTGGGCGCCGCCCTGCTGCGCGGCGGCGCCTCACCGGAGCCCCGCAGCTACGCTCGGAACGGGCCCGTCACCTCGTAGGTGATCCCGCCCGAGGAGCTGCCCGTGGTGCCGCGCTGGCTGGAGAAGTACAGCCGGCGGCCGTCGGGGGAGAAGGCCGGGCCGCAGATCTCCGAGGAGGACTGGCCGGTCACCCGGAGGAAGGGCGCGACCACCCCGCCCGGGGTGATCAGGCAGATCTCCATGTTCCCGCCGTCCTCGGCCACGTACAGGTCCCCGGAGGCGGCGCCCGTCACGTTGTCCACCCCGGTCAGCGGGGCCGTGCCGCCGGTCACCAGCGAGTCGTCGTAGGCCAGTTCATAGGTGCTCGCCGTCAGGTTGAGCTGCCAGAGCCGGTTGTCGCCCTTGGTGGTGAACCAGACGGTGTCGTTGGCGTAGTGGCAGCCCTCGCCGCCGTTGAAGCGCTTGGCACCGGAGACCTGGTTGCGGGTCACCGTCGGGGAGCCGTCCGGGTCGGGGACGTCCGCCCAGGTGTACGAGCCCGAGGTGGCCGAGCCGGCCCGCAGCACCTGGAGCCGGCCCGAGGACAGGTCGCCCCAGGTGTCCGGCAGGAAGCGGTAGAGGCAGCCGCCGGACTCGTCCTCGGTCAGGTACACCGCCCGGCGCACCGGGTCGGCCGCCGCCGCCTCGTGCTTGAAGCGGCCCATCGCGGGGCGCTGCACCGCCGCGTTCACCCCGTACGGGTCGGCCTCGTAGACGAAGCCCCGGCTCACCTCCTCGCAGGAGAGCCAGGTGTTCCAGGGGGTCTTGCCGCCCGCACAGTTCTGCCGGGTGCCGGACAGGATGCGGTACGCGCCGGTGATCGCGCCGGAGGCGTTGAAGCGGACGGCGCCCGCGCCGCCCGAGGGGTTGACCTCCGAGTTGGAGACGTAGATCCAGCCGGTGCCGTCCGCGTAGCAGGCGCCGCCGTCCGGCGCCGGGTGCCAGGTGTAGGACGTCGATCCGACCTTCTGGCCGGACCGGGCCACGACCCGGCTGGTGAAACCGGACGGGAGTTGTACGCCGTTCGGGTCGGCCGGGCCCGGCGCCCCGTACGGGCCCGGGCCGGGCTGCGCCGGGGCCGCCGAGGCGGCCCCCTGCCACAGGGTGAAACCGAAGGCCGCGGCCGAGGTGCCGACGACCGCTCCGCGCAGAAGACTGCGACGTTCCACTTGTCACTCCAGGATGGGACGACCGCCCCGCGGCACCGGGCGGCGCCGCAGGGTCGAGCGTCGGGGAACCCTAGGCGCGCTGAGTTGCGTGGCCCTCAACGGAGGGTGACGGTGAGGCGAGATCCGGGTGCGGCGAAAATTCCTCGCCCGGCGCCGATGAGTTGTCGGCGGCCCGCCCGTCTACCCCTTCGAACGCACCGCACCGCGGAGCGCACGACGAGAGAGAGCCCATCATGTCCCAGAGCATCTTCGTGAACCTGCCGGTCAAGGACCTGGAGGCCAGCAAGTCCTTCTGGACGAAGCTCGGTTACTCCTTCAACCCGCAGTTCACCGACGAGAACGCGGCCTGTCTCGTCTTCGGCGAGACGGTGTACGCGATGCTGCTGACCGAGGCCCGCTTCAAGGACTTCACCAAGAAGGAGATCGTGGACGCGACCACTTCCACCGAGGTCATCCTCGCGCTGAGCGCGGAGAGCCGCGAGGCGGTCGACACCCTGGTCGACGGCGCCCTGGCCGCCGGCGGCTCGCCCTCCGGCGAGACCCAGGACTTCGGCTTCATGTACGGCCGCGCCTTCCAGGACGTGGACCACCACAACTGGGAGGTCATGTGGATGGACGTCGAGGCGATGCAGCAGGCGATGGCCGAAGGCGGCGAGTGACGGCGGCCGGATGCCCGCCGCCTCCGCCGCGCCCGCCCCGGACCGGGGCGGGCCGGGCGGCGCGTCGGTCCTGCCTCGGCAGCGGGTCAGTCCAGCCGCACCCGGTACGCCGTCACCGCCACCGCCTCGTCGTCCAGGCAGCGCCCGGTCGCCAGGTCGAAGCGCTGCTTCAGCAGCGGTGAGGCGACGAAGGGGCGGCCGGCCGCCGAGCCGACCAGCCCGCGCGACAGCACCTGCGCCCCGGTGAACGGGTCCCGGTTGTCGATCGCGTACGGCAGGCCGTCCCGGTCCAGGAACAGCGCCACCTGGCGGCCGTCCGGCAGCAGGGCGGCGGCGCCGCGCCCGGCGGCGAGCCGGGCCGGGGCGCACACGGGCAGCCAGTCACCGTCGAGCAGCACCCGCAGCTGGGGCCCCTCGGCGGAAGCGGAGGCCGGGGCGGGAAGAGCGGGAGAGGTCGTCATCGGGCGGCGGAACCTTCCAGGGCGTCGTCCAGCGGGCGGGCGGACGAAGGGGCGGGCGGGCGGAGGGAGAGCAGCGGCAGATCGGGCTTGACCTGGTCCCGCTCGGGCACGAACCGCACGGTCGGGTCGGGCACGTCCGGCGCGTTGACGAAGGACACGAAGCGCAGCAGCCGCTCGGGGTCGTTCAGCGTCTCGGCCCACTCGTCGCGGTAGCCGGCCACATGGTCGGCCATCAGGGCCTCCAGCTCGGCGCAGATCCCCAGCGAGTCGTGGACCACCACGTCCCGGACGTGGTCCAGCCCGCCGTCGACGCGCTCCAGCCAGGCCGAGGTCCGCTCCAGCCGGTCCGCGGTGCGGATGTAGAACATCAGGAACCGGTCGATCAGCCGGACCAGTTCCGCGTCCGACAGGTCCTGGGCGAGCAGGTCCGCGTGGCGCGGGGTGGCGCCGCCGTTGCCGCCGACGTACAGGTTCCAGCCGCCCGCCGTGGCGATCACGCCGAAGTCCTTGGACCGGGCCTCCGCGCACTCCCGCTGGCAGCCCGAGACGGCCGACTTCAGCTTGTGCGGGGAGCGCAGCCCCCGGTAGCGCAGCTCCAGGTCGATCGCCATGCGCACCGAGTCCTGCACCCCGTAGCGGCACCAGGTCTGCCCCACACAGGACTTCACCGTGCGCAGGGCCTTGCCGTAGGCGTGGCCCGACTCGAAGCCCGCGTCCACCAGCCGGCCCCAGATCCGCGGGAGCTGGTCCACGCGCGCGCCGAACAGGTCGATCCGCTGACCTCCGGTGATCTTGGTGTAGAGGCCGAAGTCCCGGGCCACCTCGCCGATCACGATCAGTTTCTCGGGGGTGATCTCGCCGCCCGGTATGCGGGGGACGATCGAATAGGAGCCGTTGCGCTGGAGGTTGGCGAGAAAGTGGTCGTTGGTGTCCTGGAGCGCGGCCTGTTCGCCCTCCAGGACGTAGCCGCTGGCGCCGATCGTCGGGGCGAGGGAGGCGATGATCGAGCCGACGGTCGGCCGGCACACCTCGCAGCCCATCCCGCCCCGGGCCTCCTCGCGCCCGTACTCGTCCAGCAGCCGCTGGTAGGAGGTGACGCGCAGGGCGCGCACGATCTCGTAGAGCTCCTGGCGGGTCTGCCCGAAGCAGCCGCACAGGCCCTTGTCGACCTCGACGCCGGACGCCTCCAGCTCCGCGTCGACCAGCTGCCCCAGGACCTTGACGCAACTGCCGCACCCGGTTCCGGCCTTGGTGCACTTCTTCACCTCGGGGACGGTGGTGCAGCGGTGCTCGGTGACGGCGCCCCGGATGGTGCCCTTGGTGACGTTGTGGCAGGAGCAGACGACCGCCTCGTCCGGCAGGGCGGCCGGGCCGATCGCGGTGGGCGCGCCCGCGCCCGCCGGGAGGACCAGCTGCTCGGGGGAGACGGGCGGCTTGGAGCCGGTGAAGGCGCGCAGGGTGCCGTAGCTCTCGGCGTCGCCGACGAGGACACCGCCGAGGAGGGTGCCGTCCGGGGCGACCACCAGCTTCTTGTAGAGGCCGGCCCGGGAGTCGGAGTACACCACGTCGAGGCAGCCCTCGGCGGTGCCGTGCGCGTCGCCGAAGGAGGCCACGTCCACGCCGAGGAGCTTCAGCTTGGTGGAGAGGTCGGCGCCGGTGAACGAGGAGACCTCGCCCGCGAGCGCGGCGGCGGCCGTCTCGGCCATCTCGTAGCCCGGCGCCACCAGTCCGTACACCCGGCCGTCCGCCGCGAGGGCGCACTCGCCGATCGCGAACACGGCCGGGTCGGAGGTGCGGCACCGCTCGTCGACGACGATGCCGCCGCGCTCGCCGACCGCGAGGCCCGCGTCCCGGGCCAGCTGGTCGCGGGGCCGGACACCGGCCGAGAAGACCACCAGGTCGGTGGCGAGGGCCGAACCGTCGGAGAGCTTCATGCCGTTCACGGCGCCGTCCGCGCCGATGGTGATCTCCTGGGTGCCGACGCCGGTGTGGACGGCGAGGCCCATCCCCTCGATGGTGCGCAGCAGCGCGGTGCCGCCGCCCTCGTCCACCTGCACGGGCATCAGCCGGGGCGCGAACTCCACGATGTGGGTCTCCAGCCCGAGCCCCTTGAGCGCCCCCGCCGCCTCCAGCCCGAGCAGCCCGCCGCCGACGACCGCGCCGGTGCGGGCGGTCTTCGCGTACGCCTCGATCGCGAGCAGGTCCTCGATGGTGCGGTAGACGAAGCAGCCCTCGGCGTCCTTGCCGGGCACGGGCGGGACGAAGGGGTACGAGCCGGTGGCCAGCACCAGGGTGTCGTAGCGGAGGCTCGCGCCGGAGCGGGCGGTGACCGTGCGGGCGGCCGTGTCCAGGGACTCCACCGGGTCGTCCAGGCGCAGTTCGATGCCGTGCCGCTCCAGGAAGCCGTCCTCGACGACGGACAGGTCCTCGGGGGTGCTGCCGGAGAAGTACGAGGTCAGCCGCACCCGGTCGTAGGCGGCCCGGGGCTCCTCGCCGAACACGACGATCCGCGCGGCCCGCCCGGTGACGCCGCGGTCGGCCAGGGCCTCCAGGAAGCGCTGGCCCACCATGCCGTGGCCGACGACCACGATGACGGGGCCCGCGGCCTCGCCGTCCGGACCTGCGGCGGGGCCGGTGGCCGGCGCCCGGCCGGGGGCGGGGGCGGACGTCACGGAAGGGGACGTCGCGGGGGTCGCAGCCATGTCAGGGGCCTCCATCATCGGTGAGCAGGTGGAGCAGGGGCACGGACGCGGGCAGGGCCTCGTCGCCCTCCCACGCCCGCGCGAGGTCGCCGACCGCGCCGAGGTCGCCGAGGAGCACGCCCCCGACCAGCCGGTCTTCCCGGACGACGACCTTCCGGTACGCGCCGCGGGTGGCGTCGGCGAGTTGCACGACGTCGTCCCCGGGACGGGGGACCGGGTCCCCGAACGCGGCGATGTCGAGGGCGGGGTGCGGGGCGGGCGGCGGCCCGGGGACCGGTGCGGGTGCCGGTCCCGTGGGCGGGCCGCCCGTCGGCCCGGGTGCCGTTCCCGGCGGCGGTCCGGCGGCGGCCGGTCCCGGGGGCGCTTCGGGGGCCGGGCCGTCCACCGGCCCCAGGGACGGAAGGGCCGCCAGGGTGAGCCTGGTCAGCGCCCTGGTGCCGGTGTAGCGGGGCGGCGCCGGAGGGCCGGCGGCACCCGGGCCCGAGCCCGGGGCGTCCGGTCCGCCGGCCCCGGAGATCTCCGCGAGGAGCACCCCCGCCAGGGCGTCCGCCTGGTCGAGGGCCGGGCCCGCGAGGCCGTGGACCACACCGTCGTGCTCCGCGCAGTCCCCGATCGCGTGGATGCGCGGGTCCGAGGTGCGCAGCTCGTCGTCGACGACGATCCCGCGCCGGACGTCCAGCCCCGCGTCGACCGCGAGGCCCACCCGGGGCCGCACACCGCACGCCAGCACCACGACCTCCGCGTCCAGCGCGAAGCCGTCCGCGAGGACCACGGCCCGGACCGCCCCGTCCCCGCCCGTGCGCAGCCCGCGCACCCGGCACTCGGTGTGCACCTCCACGCCGAGGCCCTCCAGATGGACCCGCAGCAACGCCGAGGCCACCGGGTCGAGCTGGCGCTCCATCAGGTGCTCGCCCTGCTGGGCCAGGACCACCTTCGCGCCCCGGGCCGCCAGGGCCCGCGCCGCCGAGACGCCGAGGAGCCCGCCGCCGACCACCACCGCCCGGGTACCGGGCACGGCGGTGGCGGCGGCCAGGGCGGCGCAGTCGTCCAGGGTGCGGAACGGGTGGACGCCGTCCGGCAGGACACGACCTGGACCCCGGAGCGGCGGCAGCACCGGGTTGGAGCCCGTGGCGAGGACCAGCCGGTCGTAGCGGAGGGCGGCGCCGTCCGAGCAGTGCACCAGCCGCCGGTCCCGGTCGACAGCGAGTGCCCGTACGCCCCGGCGCACCGGCACCCCGGGCAGCGCGATCACCTCGGGCCCGTACCGCCCCGCCAGCACCTCGGCGAGGAGCACGCGGTTGTACGGGGCGTGGCTCTCCTCGCCGACGACGGTGACGCGGGCCGCGTCACCGAGCCGGCGCGCGAGCCGGGCCCCCGCCGGGCCGGCGCCGATCACCACGATCTCCGAAGTCATGCGGACAGCGTGCGTCGCCGGTGTTACCCGGCCGGATCCCCGTTGTTTCCCGCGGGGAACCTTGACCTCAGCGGCGGGCCGCGCACGGTGTGAGCCCGGCGGCCCGCCGGAAGGCCGTGTTCCCGTGCCCACCGGGGCGGAGACGACGGTTCCGCACGAGGGTGGCGTGTTCCGGACTCCGCCGAGGGTCGTATGCGCCCGCCGCCCGAGTACGCCCCGGGGCCGACGCGGAGCCCGCCCCGCCGCCCGTAGCGTCCAGGCATGATCAAATCGACCCGGGCGGCCGTGGCCGCCACGATCCTGTCCCTCGCCGCCGTCGCCTTACCGGCGGGCTCCGCCGCCGCTGCCACCACCCCGCAGCCACCCGCGCCCGCCGCCACCGCCGCACCCGCCGACCGGCTCGCGCTGCCCGCCCCCACCGGCGCCCACCGCCTGGGGAGGGCCGAACTCCACCTCGTCGACCGGTCCCGGACCGACCCCTGGGTGCCCGGGGCCGACGGGCGGGAACTGATGGTCACCCTGACCTACCCGGCCGCCCGTCACGGCCACGGCCCCGGGCAGCCGCGTCCCGTCCGCTACGCCGCCGAGACGGAGGCCCGGCTGCTGCTGGCGGGCGTCGGGGTGACGGACCCGGCCGATGTCCGCGAGGTGGCGCGGACGCGCACCCACGCCACGGCCGGGGCGCGGCCCGCCCCGGGACGGCACCCCCTGGTGCTGCTGTCGCCGGGCTTCGGGGTGCCGCGCTTCACCCTGACGACCCTCGCGGAGGACCTCGCCTCGCGCGGCTATGTGGTCGCGTCCGTCGACCACGCGTACGAGTCCTCCGGGACCGCCGTGCCGGACGGGCGGGTCCTCACCTGCGTGGCCTGCGAGGCTCTCGACGAGGGCGGGGTGCCCGCGAGCGTCGTGACGGACACCCGGGCGGCGGACATGCGGTTCCTGCTGGACCGGCTGACCGGCCCGCGGCCCGCCTGGGCGGGCGCCTCCTCGATCGACCGGTCCCGGATCGGCATGGCCGGGCACTCCATCGGCGGGGCCGCGGCCGCCACCGCCATGGCCCGCGACCGGCGGATCGACGCGGGCGTCAACATGGACGGCGCGTTCTGGGACGCGTCCCCCGCCGCGCTGGACGGGCGGCCGTTCCTGCTGCTCGGCACCGACGACGAGGTGCACCGCCCGGGCGGGACCGGCACGTGGGACACGGCCTGGAGGCAACTGGACGGCTGGAAGCGCTGGTTGACGGTGGCCGGCTCGGACCACTTCAGCTTCTCCGACGGGCCGCTGCTCCAGAGCCGCTTCGGCCTGCCCGCCGGGGAGATCGCCCCGGGCCGGGCGGTCGCCGTCACCCGCGCCTATGTCGGCGCGTTCCTCGACCGGCAACTCCGAGGCGTACCAAGCCCGTTGCTCGACGGGCCCAGCCGCCTCCACCCGGAGGTGCGCTTCCACCACCGCTGAACCGGTGCGCCGGCGCGGGTCCGCGGACCCGCGCCGGTGTCAGGCGGCGCCCAGTTCGGCGTCGGCGCGCTCCGTGACCAGCGCCAGGACGCGGCCCGCGGCGGCCAGGTCCCCGGCCGGGATGCCCGCGTAGAGCCGGGCGGCGATCGCGGCGGACTCGGCGGCGGTGGTCTCGTACAGGGCCCGCCCGGCGTCGGTGAGCCGGACCCGGGCCGCCTCCCCGGCCGCCAGCAGCCCCGCGGCCGTCAGCTCCTCGATCACCTCGCGGACGACCGGCTCACCGGCCTTCAGCGAGCCGTCGACCTCGCCCACGAGCCGGTCGCGGCCGACGCTCCCGCCCGCGACCGCCACGGCCCGGAGGGTCACGCTCTGGTGGAAGGTGGTGCCGTGGCGGGCGAGCGTCCGCTCCAGCAGGGCGCGCGAGGCGTAGTGCGCGAGAGCGACGGCCCGGCCGTTCACGGGAGCGGGGGCAGGGGAGGGGCCGAGGGGGCCGGGAGTGGCAGAGGTACTGGTCATGACTGCTCCTTGTCGTTCGCGGCGAACGGATCGAGAGGTGCGTCGAGCAGGGCCGCCAGCTCACGGGTGAACTGCCGTGCGCGCGGGCCGTCCCGGCCCCCCAGCGGCTCCATGAGCTGGTCCAGCAGACCCTGGACCACCGTGATCGCGCGCCGGGTCGTGTCCTCCCCCTGCCCGGTGAGGGCGAGCCGCATGGCGCGCGGGTCGTCCGGGTCACGGGTGCGGGCGACGAGCCCGGCGGCCTCCAGGGCGCGGGCGAGCTTGGAGACGTACAGCGCCTCCAGCCCGGTGTGGTCGGCGAGCCGGCGCTGACTGGGCCGCAGCCCGGAGCGCGCCATGCCGTACAACGACGCCATCAGCGCGTACTGGGCGTGCGTCAGGCCCAGGGGGGCGACCGCCCGGTCGACGGCCACCCGCCACTTCATGGACAGACGCCAGACCAGGAACCCGGCCGTGGGCCCCGGGAGGCCGCCCTCGGGGCCTTTCACCGCTTCTGCTGAACTCACCCGAGAAACAGTACATGGCTACTATGTACATGGCTACTGTTTTCGCGCGCCGGGCCGGGCGTCCGGGTCGGGCCGGGCGTCCGCGCCGGGCGGGCCGGCACCCGGGTGCGGCGAAGCTCAGAACGCGCTCAACTCTTCGGAGATCGTTGGACGGGGCACCTATCCCGTTCATAGGGTTCTGCGAGTGCCCGACATATCGCTGACCACCCTGGTCCTCCTGTGCATCGCGGCCGCCCTGGCCGGCTGGATCGACGCGGTCGTGGGCGGCGGCGGGCTGCTGCTGCTCCCCGCGCTGCTGCTCGGACTCCCGCAGACGGGCGCCGCGCACGTCCTCGGCACCAACAAGGCGGTGGCCATCGTCGGCACCACCGGCGCGGCGGTCACCTATGTGCGCAAGGCGCCGGTCCAGGTGGGCACGGCGGTACGGATCGGCCTCGCCGCCCTCGCGGGCTCGATGGGCGGCGCCTTCTTCGCGGCGGGGATCAGCAGCGAGGTGCTGCGCCCGGTGATCATGGTGGTCCTGCTGGGCGTGGCCGCCTTCGTGATGCTGCGGCCCACCTTCGGCACCGCGGCCCCGGAGGACCGGCGCAAGGTCACCCGGGCGCGGACCGTCGCGGCGATCGTGCTGGTCGGCGGCGGGATCGGCTTCTACGACGGCCTCTTCGGCCCCGGCACCGGCACCTTCCTGGTCCTCGCGCTGACCGCGGTCCTCCATCTCGACCTGGTCACCGCCTCCGCGACCGCCAAGATCGTCAACGTCTGCACCAACGCCGGGGCGCTGGCGATGTTCGCGTACCAGGGCACGGTCCTGTGGCAGCTCGCCGCGCTGATGGCCGTGTTCAACCTGGCGGGCGGCATGTTCGGCGCGCGGATGGCCCTGCGCAAGGGCAGTGAGTTCGTCCGGGGAGTGCTGCTGGTGGTGGTCTTCTCGCTGGTGGCCAAGCTCGGCTTCGACCAGTGGAACGCGTGAGTCCGGCCCCTGGCGGGCCGGGGCCCGGTCACGCCTGGCGGACGCCGATCAGATGCCCGTACGCCACCACATTGCCCTGGTAGCCGGTCTTCTCCGAGAAGCCGCCCCCGCAGGTGATCACCCGCAACTCGGCGCGATCGCTGGGGCCGTAGACCTTCTCGTCGGGGAACGCGTCCGCCTCGTAGACCTCGATCGCGTCGATGGTGAACACGGCCGTGCGGCCGTCCCGGCGTGCGATCTCGACGCGATTGCCCTTCTTCAGGGCGCCCAGGCTGTAGAAGACGGACGGGCCCCGCGCGTTGTCGACATGGCCCGCCACGATCGCCGTGCCCTTGGCGCCGGGGGTCGTCCCGTCGCGGAACCAGCCCGCCAGGTTCCGGTCCCCGGCCGGCGGGACCTCCAGGCTGCCGTCGCCGTTCAGGCCGAGGCCGCTCACCGGGGCGTCCACGTCGATCTCGGGGATGCGCAGGCGCACCGGGGGTGAGGCGGGCAGCGGGTCGGCGGCGGCGTCGGTGTGCTGGTTGGGCCCGGCGGCGAACGCCTCGGCGGCCGTCGGCATCGGCGGGGTGACGTCCTGGACGCCGTTGTGGACCAGCCACAGGCCGGCGCAGACGGCGAGGACCAGGGCCCAGCCCTTCACCTTGGCGGTCATCGACAACTCCGTTGGTGCGAACGGTCCTTGGCGCGAAGAGTCCTGGTGCGAACGGACGGCACCCCGCCCCCGCCGGCTCGGGACCTGGCGGGAGCGGGGGCTCAGGCGGTACGGGCGCGGCCGGGGCCGCCCCCGTCAGCCGCCCTGCGTGCCGCTCGCCCGGCGACGCAGGAACAGGCCCCCGCCGACGGCGGCCGCGGTCAGTACCGCCACGCCCGCCGCGATCTGGGTGGTGTCCGGGCCGACGCTGCCGCCGACACCGGTCTTGACGTGGCCGCTCGGGGTGTCCGGCTTGTGGTGGTGGCGCACGGTCACGTCGCCCGTGGCCTCCTTGCCGTTCTTGCAGAGCACGCCGATCCCGTACGTCCCGGAGCGCGTGTCGTGCGGCACGGTGAACTCGCCCACCACGAGCTCCTTGTGCGTGCCCGGCCACAGCTTGAACTCGCCCGCGCCCAGCGAACCGGCGTCGCCGACCCCGCGGCCGTTCTTGCCGCACGCCTCGGTGCTCACGGTGACGGTGTCGCCGGGGGCGACGGCCTGCGGGTAGATCTCCAGCGAGCCGAAGTCCCCGGCGTGGGTCGCCTGGGCGCCCAGGGCCGTCGAGGCGACGACCAGCGCGGCGCCGGTCAGCAGGCGGACGGTGGTGCGCATGTGATCCTCCGTGGAGCGCGGGATGCGGGCTGCGTCTCCTCCGAGAAAAGAGTCCCGGCACGGCCGCTGCCTGCTGATGAGGCATCAGATCAATCGGCCGAAGCATGCGTGTCGCGCTGGACGCGGGGGATTCCCGCAGGTCAGGACGGTGCCTGCGCGGGCTTCCCGGGCGTGGCGCCCGGTGTGGCGAACGGGTGACGGTCCGGTGACGGTCCCCTTACGGTGGGTCACCCGGCGGCCGGGTCCTCGTGGAGCTTGACCTCAAGTTAACTTGAGGTTGAATGCTGCCGTGCATGGACACCGACACGCCCGGCACCACCACGCCCACCCCGACCGCCACCGGCGCCGACCGCGCCCCGCTGCGCCTCGCCGTGATCCTCGGCAGCAACCGTGAGGGACGCTTCGGCCCGACCGTCGCCGAATGGTTCCTCTCCCGTGCCGCCGCCCGCGAGGACTTCGCCGTCTCCTTCGTCGACCTCGGCGAGAACCCGCCACCGGCGGCCCTGACCGCCACCCCCTCGCCCGAGGACGCGGCCCGGCTCGCCGCCGTGACACCGGAACTGGACGCGGCGGACGCCTTCGTCGTTATTACTCCTGAGTACAATCACTCCTTCCCCGCCGTTCTCAAGTCCCTCGTCGACTGGCACTACGGCGAGTGGCAGGCCAAGCCCGTGGCCTTCGTCTCCTACGGGGGCATGTCCGGCGGGCTGCGGGCCGTCGAGCAACTGCGCCAGGTCTTCGCCGAGATGCACGCCGTCACCGTCCGGGACACGGTCTCCTTCCACAACGCCGGGGCCCGCTTCGACGACGCCGGCAACCACCTCGACCCGGCCGGGCCCGACGCGGCGGCCAAGGCGATGCTCGACCAACTGGCCTGGTGGGCGGCCGCGCTCCGGGACGCCAAGGCGGTGCGGCCCTACACGGGGTGACCTCCCCGGGCCCCGGTGCGTACGGTGGACCCGACGCGGGCCCGCGCGCCCGCGTCCGCCCCGGACCCGCCCTGGCTGAGGAGACCGCACCGTGGAGGAACCGCAGGCCGCGCCGCCGCTGCTGGCCGTCATGACCACGACCGACAGTGCCGAGAAGGCGGAACTGCTCGCCCGGGGCGCCGTCGAGGCCCGGCTCGCCGCCTGCGCCCAGGTCTCCGCCCCGGTCGTCTCCGTCTACCACTGGCAGAACGCGATCGAGAGCAGCCAGGAGTGGCAGGTCCTCTTCAAGACCACCCCGGAGTGCTACCCCGCCCTGGAGGCGCACCTCACCGCCGCGCACGACTACGACACCCCGGAGGTCATCGCCTTCCCCGTGGTGCGCGCCTCGGCGGCGTACACGGCGTGGGCGCGGGCGGAGACGGCGGCGCCATGACCGGACCGCTCCCCTTCTTCGTCTATGGCACCCTGCGGCCGGGCGGCCCCAACCACGCGCTCTTCCTGGCCGGCCGCACGGTCGCGGAGGAACCCGCCCTGCTGCCGGGCGCGTTGCTCTACGACGGCCCCGGCTACCCGTACGCGGTCGACGATGCCTCGGGCGCGGGCCGGGTCGCGGGCGAGGTGGTCACGGCCCGCCCGGGGGAGTACGCCCGGCTGCTCGCCGAGCTGGACCGGCTGGAGGAGTACCTCGCGCCGGGCGACCCGCGCAATCTGTACGAGCGGGTCGTGCGCGAGGTCGTCCGCCCCGGCGGCGGCTCGCCGCTGCACGCCTGGGTCTACGTGGCCGGGGCGGAGGTCGCGCGCGGGCTCCTGACGGGCGGCGCCCTCGTCCCGGACGGCGACTGGGCGCGGCGGCGCACGGCCGACCCGGCCTGAGGGGCCGGGCCGCGCGGACGGCCCCTCAGGCCGGGACCGCGACCGGGCCGCCGGCCACCCGTTCCACCCGCACCGCGCACACCTTGAACTCCGGCATCCGCGAGGTCGGGTCGAGCGCCGGGTTGGTCACCGTGTTCACCCGGCCCGCGCCGGGCCAGTGGAAGGGCATGAACACCGTGTCCGGCCGGATCGAGCGGGTGATCCGGGCCGGGCCCTCCGCGCGCCCCCGCCGGGAGACCACCGCCACCGGCTCCCCCTCGGCCACCCCGAGCCGTTCCGCCAGCCGGGGGTGGAGTTCCACGAACGGCCCGGGAGCGGCCGCGTTCAGCTCCTCCACCCGGCGGGTCTGCGCCCCCGACTGGTACTGCGCCACGACCCGTCCCGTGGTCAGCAGCACCGGGTAGGCCGCGTCCGGCTCCTCCCCGGCGGGCCGGTGGGTCACCGGGACGAACCGGGCCCGCCCGTCCGGGGTCGCGAACCGGTCCAGGAACAGCCGGGGCGTGCCGGGGTGGGGTGTCGGCGCGTCCTCGTCGCCGTCTGTGACGGGATCCTCCGGGCAGGGCCAGAACACCCCGTCCTCCGCCGCGATCCGGCGGTAGGTGATCCCCGAGTAGTCCGCGGGCCCGCCCGCCGAGGCCCGGCGCAGTTCGCCGAAGACCTCCTCCGGGTCGGTGGGGAACCCCTTCTCGTGCCCGAGCAGCCCGGCGAGCGCGTGCAGCACCGCCAGATCGCTGCGTACGCCCGGCGGCGGGTCGAGCGCCCGGCGGCGGAGCAGGACCCGGCCCTCCAGGTTGGTCGTCGTACCGGTCTCCTCCGCCCACTGCGTCACCGGCAGCACCACGTCCGCGAGCGCCGCCGTCTCCGAGAGGACGACGTCCGCGACCGCGAGAAAGTCCAGGGACCTGATCCGCTCCTCCACATGGGCCGCGCGCGGGGCCGAGACCACCGGGTTGGAGCCCATCAGCAGCAGGGCCCGGACGTCCCCGCCGAGGGCGTCGAGGAGTTCATAGGCGCTGCGGCCCGGCCCCGGCAGGGACTCGGGCGGCACCCCCCACACCCCGGCGACATGCGCGCGGGCCGCCGGGTCGTCCAGCCGCCGGTAGCCCGGGAGCTGGTCCGCCTTCTGGCCGTGCTCGCGCCCGCCCTGGCCGTTGCCCTGGCCGGTGAGGCAGCCGTAACCGGAGAGCGGGCGTCCGGCCCGGCCGGTGGCCAGGCAGAGGTTGATCCAGGCGCTGACCGTGTCCGTCCCCTTGGACTGCTGCTCGGGGCCCCGGGCGGTGAGCACCATGCCGGTCGGCGCGTCGCAGAACAGCCGGACCGCCTCGCGGAGTTGCGGTACGCCGACGCCGGTGATCCGCTCCACCAGCTCCGGCCAGTGGGCCATCGCCGCCGACCGGGCCTCCGCCCAGCCGGTCGTGCGGGCGGCGATGAACTCCTCGTCCGCGCGCCCCTCCGCGACCACGAGGTGCAGCAGCCCGAGGGCGAGCGCGAGATCGGTGCCGGGGCGGGGCGCGAGATGCAGATCGGCCAGTTCGGCGGTGCGGGTGCGCCGGGGGTCGACCACGATCAGCCGGCCGCCGTTCTCCTTCAGCTCGGTGAGATAGCGCACCGCGGGCGGCATGGTCTCCGCCGGGTTGGAGCCGACGAGGATCACACAGCCGGTCCTCGGCACGTCCTCCAGCGGGAACGGCAGCCCCCGGTCCAGCCCGAAGGCCCTGTGGTGCGCGGCGGCGGCCGAGGACATGCAGAAGCGGCCGTTGTAGTCGATCTGGGAGGTGCCGAGCACCACCCGGGCGAACTTGCCGAGGGTGTACGCCTTCTCGTTGGTCAGGCCCCCGCCGCCGAACACGCCCACGGCGTCCGCGCCGTGCGCGGCCCGGACACCGGACAGTCCGTCCGCGATCGTCCGCAGTGCCTCCTCCCAGGTGGCCGACTCGAGCCGGCCTGTGGCGTGGGACCGGACGAGCGGTTCGGTCAGGCGCACCCGGGAGGAGAGTACGGCGGGGGCGGTGCGGCCCTTGCCGCACAGCGCGCCCCGGTTCACGGGGAAGTCGGCGCGCTCCACCACCTCGGCGACCGCGCCTGCCGCCGCCTCGGCCCCCGTCGCGGCGCGCAGGTTCATCCCGCACTGGAGGGCGCAGTAGGGGCAGTGGGTGGGGGTGCCGGCCCCGCTGGTCTCGTCGCGCATACCGGCCAGCGTGGGACGCGCGTGTTACGCGGGCGGGCGCGGCGCATTACGGGTGCGGTACGCGCCCCTCCGCGCGACCCCGTCGCCGCGGTGAGGTGCGCGGACGGGCCCGGGGCCCGGCGCGCGCGGTCCGCGGCCTGGGGCGTCCGGTCCCGGCCCGGCCCAGGGCCCGGTCCGGTGGGTCAGCCGCGGCGGCCGAGCACGGCCAGCAGCCGGGACTGCGCGCTGTCGCCCGGCGGGGGCTCGACCGGCGGCGCGAACAGACCGGTTCCGGCCAGATCGTCCGCGTACGGCGTGACCTCGGCCAGCGCGAAGTCGACCAGCCGCGCGGGCAGCCGGTCCGGGACGCCGATCGCGCGGGACAGGTCCCAGGCGTGCACCACCGCGTCCGCCGTCATCTGCGCGCAGTAGGCGACCGCGGGCGTCTCCCCGTACGAGAGCACCACCGTCCGGGCCGTCGCGCCCTCGGCCACGAACGCCTCCCGGGCGCCGGCCGCCGCCGCGTCCCAGGCGGCGACCGGGTCCGCGCCGAGGACGTCCCCGTCGTACGCGTCGCCGACCGCCTCCGGGTCCGCGCCCCTGGTCACCAGCTCCGGCACCCAGAGCTGCTCGGCCGTGAGGTGGTTGACCAGATCGCGCACGGACCACTCGGCGCAGGGCGTCGGGGCGTCCCACTGGTCGGGCCCGACCGCGTGGACCCGGGCGGAGAAGAGGTCGAGGGCCTCGGAGTGGCGGGCGAGCAGCGCGGCGGTGTCGTTGTCCATGCGGCAACTGTGGCGCGTCGCGGGCCGGTTCAGCGGGACGCGGCCGCCGACGCCGCCTCCAGCGCGTCGCGGACCCCGGGCTCCCGCGTGCCCAGGAAGTGCGGGTCCGGCTTGAACACCAGGTCGAGTGTCGCCTTGCCCGCCGCGAACAGCTCCCGGGTGCTGCTGTAGTACCAGGTGTGGTCGTGCCGCTCGGAGACCCCGACGCCGTAGGAGTCCACGCCGGCGGCCCGGCACAGGGAGACGGCCCGGCGGATGTGGAAGCTCTGCGTCACCAGCACGGCCCGGTCGACGCCGAAGATCTTCTTCGCGCGGACGCAGGAGTCCCAGGTGTCGAACCCGGCGTAGTCGCTGACGATCCGGTCGTCGGGGACGCCGCGTTCCGTGAGGTAGGTCCGCATGGCGTCCGGCTCGTCGTACTCGACCCGGCTGTTGTCGCCGGTGACCAGGACGACCTTGGCGCGGCCGGTCCGGTACAGCTCGGCGGCCGCGTCCAGCCGGTGCGCGAGGTAGCGGGTGGGGCGGCCGTTCCACAGCCCGGCGCCGAAGACGACCACCACGTCCCGCGCGGGCGCCGCCTCGACCGTGCGCAGCCGGCTGTCGGCGCTCGCGTGGAGCCAGGTCGCGGGCAGCAGCGCGAGCACGCAGCCGAGCATGACCGCCTGCACGGTCCGCCGCCGCGCCCGCCGGCTCGGCCGCGCCACCGCGCGGACCAGTCTTCGGACCTGCTCTCTCATGATCCCCTCCCGCAGGTCAGACGCGTTCCGGCGGAAAAAGGTTCGCTCCGGGGCGGGCCGGGCCGCAGGATCGGCGCCATGACCTCCGCCTCCGCCTCCTCCCTGGCCGCTGGAGTGGCGACCGCCGCCCGCAACAACGCCCTGTGGTGCGCCACCATGTGCCGTGCGCACGGCGTGCCGGGAGTCTTCGGGGAGCGCGTGTGGTCCGCCGCGCGCCCCACGCCCCCGCTGTACCCGGACGCCGTGACCCTCGCCCCGGACGCCTCCGCCGCCGAGGTGCTGGACGCGCTGGGCGACCGCGCCCCGGGCGCCTCGGTCAAGGACTCCTTCGGCGCGCTGGACCTCTCGGACGCGGGGTTCTCCGTCCTCTTCGAGGCGAACTGGCTGTACCGCCCGGCCGGTGCCCCCGCCCCGGCGGCTCCGCCGCGCACCCACTGGTCCGCGGTGACCACCGAGGCGGGACTCACGGAGTGGGCCCACGCCTGGGCCGGCCCGGACGGCCCCGCCACCCTCTGGCGCCCGTCCCTCCTCGCGGACCCGTCCACCACGGTTCTCGCCGCGCACCCCGAACCGGGCGCCGGCCGCCCGGTGGCGGGCGCGGTGGTGACGGCCGCCGGGGGAGCGGCCGGCGTCTCCAACCTCTTCGCCACCGACGACGACCTCGACGCCGCGTGGGCGGGCTGCCTGGCCGCCGTGACGACCCGCCACCCCACCCTCCCGATCGTCGGCTACGAGTCCGGCCCGCCGCTCACCGCCGCCACCGGCCACGGCTGCGCCGCCTTGGGCCCGCTTCGGGTGTGGGTCCCCACCGCCCCCTGACGGCCCGGGCCACGGCCCCGCCCTCACCGCCGCCCGCCACCAGGGCTGCGAGTCCCTGGGCCCCCTCCGGGTGTGGCTCGGCTCCACACCCCCCTGACCCGTTCGCCGGCCGGCCGCCCCTGCGGCCGGCTCGCCGGAGCGCGCCGCTCCGTCCGTTTGGCCCGGCCCCGCCCGGCCCCGCGGGGCCACCCCGACGTGAACGGGTCGCGGTCCCCGGCCGCGACCCGTTCGTGCCGGCCGCATCCGGAAACCGCTCAGCCGGCGAATTCCCCGTGTGAGTCAGGCGAAAAGGTCCGTCACCGTCGCGCAACAAGGAGGCAACCTGCGGCGGACACCATCGGTTCATGACGGAGCCGGAACACCTTCGCGAGTCCCTGCCCCTTCCCACCTCCGCCGCCGACCGGGAGAACCCCGCCGCCGGGGTGCCGCCGCACGAGGTCGCGCAGTTCGACACCACCGCGCAGCTCCTCACCCGCATCACCGCTCAGCTCGGCACCCAGCTGAGTCACGTCCGACTGAACGGAACCCGCCCCGCATGCACCGGACCAGCTCCCGGGCCGCCGACGCCCGGCCCGTCCTCGTCGCCGTCGCCCACGGCAGCCGCGACCCGCGCGCCGCGCGTACCGTGTCCGCGCTCCTCGACCGGGTCCGCGAGCTCCGCCCCGGTCTCGACGTCCGCCTCGGCCACATCGAGCTGAACGAGCCCCGGCTCGACGACACCCTCGCCGGGCTGCGCGGCGCGCCGGCGGTGCTGGTGCCGCTGCTCTTCGGCCGGGGGTACCACGTCACCCACGACCTGCCCCGCGCCGCGGCCGCCGCGGCCCCCGCGCCGGGCGCCGCCGCCCCGCGGATCGCCGCGCCGTTCGGCCCGCACCCGCTGCTGGTCGAGGCCCTGGCCGCCCGGCTCGCCGAGGCCGGCTGGTCGGACCGGGACAGCGGCAGCCGCACGGCCGGTGTGGTCCTCGCGTCCGCCGGGTCCCGCGCCCCCGCGTCCGCCGAGGACACCCGCCGGATCGCCGCGCTGCTCGCCGAACGGCTCGGGGTGCCGGTCGTCGCCGCGTACGCCTCCGCCCTCGCGCCCGCCGTCCCCGCCGCCGTCCGCGCCCTCACCGCGCGCGGCCGGCACCGGATCGCGGTGGCCTCCTGCTTCACCGCCCCCGGCCTGTTCGCCACGCGCTGCGCCACCGCCTCGCCCTGGATCGCGGCCGAACCCCTCGGCGCGCACCCGGCCCTGGCCCGGCTGGTCCTGCACCGCTACGACGAGGCCCTGGCCCGCCCCGGCGTGCCGGCGCCCGCCCGCGCGCAGCACCTCGTGCCCGCCTGAGCCCCGCCGGGCCGGACTCGAGCGCCGGTGGAGCCGCCCCCGGGACCGCGTCACATCAGCCATGTCCTGGTCCCGGCTGTCCGCGCCGCCGGTTACCTTCGGTGCATGGACGGCACTGGCACCACCGGCACCGACGGCATCACCTGGCCCCACGACCCCGAGGCGGCGGCCCCCCGCGCCCCGCGCGGCGGGACATGGCCGCACGACCCCGAGGCACCCGCCACCGCGCCCGGCGCGGCCGACGGCGGCCACCGCGCGGCACCGCGCCCACCCGCCCGCGCCCCCGAGTCGCGGGCCGTCGCCGGCCACACCACCGACGCCTCCGGTGCCGACGGGTACGACGAGCACGCCGTCGAGCGGTACGCGTCCGAGCCCGACAAGCGCCCCGGCCGGACCGCGTTCCAGCGCGACCGGGCCCGGGTCCTGCACTCCTCCGCGCTGCGCCGCCTCGCCGGGAAGACCCAGGTCGTCACGCCCGGCAGCCGCGGCCACTCCTGGGACGCCAGCCCCCGCACCCGGCTGACCCACTCCCTGGAGTGCGCCCAGATCGGCCGCGAGCTGGGCGCGGCCCTCGGCTGCGACCCGGATCTCGTCGAGGCGGCCTGCCTCGCGCACGACATGGGCCACCCGCCCTTCGGCCACAACGGCGAGCAGGCCCTCAACGAGTTCGCCGCCGACTGCGGCGGCTTCGAGGGCAACGCCCAGTCCCTGCGGCTGCTCACCCGTATCGAGCCCAAGCGCTTCACCCGGGACCCGGAGACCGGCGAGCACGTCAGCGTCGGCCTCAACCTCACCCGCGCCGCCCTGGACGCGGCCACCAAGTACCCCTGGCCGCGCGGCGGTCACCCGGCCGACCCCGACCACGTCAAGTTCGGGGTGTACGAGGACGACCTGCCGGTCTTCGCCTGGGTGCGCGAGGGCGCCCCCGAGCACCGCAAGTGCTTCGAGGCGCAGGTGATGGACTGGTCGGACGACGTGGCGTACTCGGTCCACGACTTCGAGGACGGCCTGCACGCCGGGCACATCGACCCCAACTGCCTGCTCTCCGCGACCGAACGGGAGGGCATCTGGGCGGTTGCCATCGGCCGCTATGTGCCCGCCGACACCTCGCCCGACGAGCTGTCCGAGGCCCTGGACCGGCTGATCGACGCCCCGTGGTGGCCGCACCACTACGACGGTTCGGCGGTCGCCCAGGCCCGGTTGAAGGACGCGACCAGCCAGCTCATCGGCCGTTTCGCGCTCGCGGCCGAGGGCGCGACCCGGGAGGCGTTCGGCGGTGGCCGGCTCACCCGCTACGACGCCGAACTGGTCGTTCCGCGCGCGACCCGCAACGAGTGCGCCGTCCTCAAGGCGGTCGCCGACCGCTATGTGATGCAGCGCGCCGAGCAGGAGGTGCTCCGCGCCGACCAGCGGGTGGTGCTCGCCGAGCTGGCCGCCGCGCTCACCGCCCGCGCGCCGGAGGGCCTGGAGCCGCAGTTCCGCGCGCTCTTCGACGCGGCGCCGGACGACCGGGCGCGCAAGCGGGTGATCGTCGACCAGCTCGCCTCGCTGACCGACGCCTCCGCCCGCACTCTGCACGAGCGCCTGCCGCAGCGCCGCTGACCCCGCCCGCGCCGGGCGCGCACCCGTCCCGAGCCCGCCCGCGCCGCGTCCCGGAGGGCGCGCGCCCCGTGCCCGGCCTGGCGCGCCGACCCCGCCCGCCGGCGCGCGCCCCGCGAACGCCCCCGGCGCGCGGCGACCGTCCGCGCGCCGTCCGGGAACGCGGCGCGTGCCGTGATCGTTTGTCGTTTCGTCCGGTATGACACTCCCGAGGGGCACTCCCTCTTCCGCCATCACGCTCAGTGCGGGACGCTCGCAGATGCCGAACAGCACTGGGACGTACGCGGTGCTGGGACTTACGAGGAGGCAACACCGTGGTCGACGCAGATCGGACCTTCGTCATCGTCGGAGGCGGACTGGCCGGGGCCAAGGCCGCCGAGACGCTGCGCGCCGAGGGCTTCACCGGGCGGGTGATCCTCGTCGGGGACGAACGGGACCGCCCGTACGAGCGTCCACCGCTGTCCAAGGGCCTGCTCGCCGGCAAGGAGGAGCGGGACGGCGTCTTCGTCCACGAGCCCGGCTGGTACGCGCGCTCCGAGGTCGAACTCCACCTCGGCCAGACCGCCGTGTCCATCGACCGGGCGGACAAGTCGGTCCGCCTGGGTGACGGCGCCCTCCTCCACTACGACAAGCTGCTGATCGCCACCGGCGCCGAGCCCCGCCGTCTCGACGTGCCCGGCACCGACCTCGCCGGTGTGCACCATCTGCGCCGCCTCTCCCACGCCGACCGGCTCCGCCGCGTCCTCGCCACCCTCGGCAGGGACAACGGCCATCTGGTGATCGCCGGGGCCGGCTGGATCGGCCTGGAGGTCGCCGCGGCCGCCCGGGGGTACGGCGCGGAGGTCACCGTCGTCGAGCCCGAGCCCACCCCGCTGCACGGCGTCATCGGCCCCGAGCTGGGCCAGGTCTTCGCCGATCTGCACCAGCAGCACGGCGTCCGCTTCCACTTCGGCGCCCGCCTCACCGAGATCACCGGCCAGGACGGCATGGTCCTCGCCGCCCGCACCGACGACGGCGAGGAGCACCCCGCCCACGAGGTCCTCGCCGCCATCGGCGCCGCCCCGCGCACCGCGCTCGCCGAGGGTGCCGGCCTGGAGCTGGCCGACCGCGCCCACGGCGGCGGCATCGCGGTGGACGCGAGCCTGCGCACCTCCGACCCCGACATCTACGCGGCGGGGGACGTCGCCGCCCAGCAGCACCCCCTGTTCGGCACCCGGCTGCGCGTCGAGCACTGGGCGAACGCGCTGAACGGCGGGCCCGCCGCCGCCCGCGCCATGCTCGGCAGGGACGTGACGTACGACCGCGTCCCGTACTTCTTCTCCGACCAGTACGACCTCGGCATGGAGTACTCGGGCTGGGCCCCGCCCGGCTCCTACGACCAGGTCGTCCTCCGGGGCGATGTGGGCAAGCGCGAGTTCATCGCCTTCTGGCTCTCCGAGGGCCGGGTCCTCGCCGGGATGAACGTCAATGTGTGGGACGTCACCGAGCCGATCCAGCGGCTGATCCGCGAGCGGACCCCGGTCGACGCCCAGGCCCTGGGCGACCCGGACGTGTCGATCACCGACCTGGCCGGCGGCCCCCGGGGCGACTAGGAGTTGTCCGGCTCCGGCGGCCGGCCCGGGGAGGAGTGTCCCCGCACCCCCGTAGAATTCACGCGTGGCAGGCAGGATCAACGACGACGACGTGAAGGCGGTGCGGGACGCCGTCCCGATCGACGCCGTCGTGTCCGAGTACCTCCAGCTCCGCAACGCGGGCGGCGGCAACCTCAAGGGCCTCTGCCCCTTCCACGACGAGAAGTCCCCCTCCTTCCAGGTCAGCCCCAGCAAGGGTCTCTTCCACTGCTTCGGCTGCCAGGAGGGCGGCGACACGATCGCCTTCGTCATGAAGATCGACCACCTGTCGTTCTCCGAGACGGTGGAGCGCCTCGCCGCCCAGGCCGGCATCACCCTGCGGTACGAGGAGGGCGGGTACAACCCCACCCACCAGCGCGGGGAGCGCATCCGCCTGGTCGAGGCGCACAAGGTGGCCGCCCAGTTCTATGGGGAGCAGCTCGGCTCGCCCGAGGCCGAGATCGGCCGGAAGTTCCTCGCCGAGCGCGGCTTCGACCAGTCCGCCGCCGAGCACTTCGGTGTCGGCTACAGCCCAGCCGGCTGGGACCACCTCACCCGCTTCCTGCGCGGCAAGGGCTTCAGTGACAAGGAGCTGGTCCTCTCCGGCCTCTCCCAGGAGGGCCGCCGGGGCCCGATCGACCGCTTCCGGGGCCGGCTGATGTGGCCCATCCGGGACATCACCGGCGAGGTCGTCGGCTTCGGCGCGCGCAAGCTCCGCGAGGACGACAACGGCCCCAAGTACCTGAACACCCCCGAGACCGCGATCTACAAGAAGTCGCACGTCCTCTACGGCATCGACCTCGCCAAGAAGGAGATCGCCCGCACCAGCCGGGCGGTCGTGGTCGAGGGGTACACGGATGTGATGGCCTGTCACCTCGCGGGCGTCACCACCGCCATCGCGACCTGCGGCACGGCCTTCGGCGGCGACCACATCAAGATCCTCCGACGGCTGCTGATGGACAACGCCACCGCCGAGGTGATCTTCACCTTCGACGGCGACGCGGCCGGTCAGAAGGCCGCCCTGCGCGCTTTCGAGGACGACCAGAAGTTCGCCGCCGAGACCTCCATCGCGATCACCCCGGGCGGGATGGACCCCTGCGAACTGCGGCTCGCCGAGGGGGACCCCTCGGTGCAGAAGCTCGTCGAGTCGCGCACCCCCCTCTTCGAGTTCGCCATCCGCCACACCGTCTCCCGCCACAACCTGGAGACCCCGGCGGGCCGCGCCGCCGCGCTGGACGAGGCGGCGCCCATCGTCGCCGGCATCAAGAACATCGCCATCCAGCACGAGTCGGCCGTCCAGCTCGCGGGCATCCTCGGCATCCTGGACACCCAGTTCGTGGTCAAGCGGGTCGCCCAGCTCGCCCGCTGGGCCCGTGACCGCGGCGGCCGGGGCCCCGGCTCGGGCCCGCAGGACCGCCGCGCCCCCGCGCACCGCGCGGCGGAGACCCCGGCGGCTCCCCAGGCGCCGTCCGGCCCGGCCCTCAACCTGCGCAGCCCCGCCCACCGCACCGAGCGGGAGCTGCTCAAGCTGGCCCTCCAGCACCCCGCCCTGGTCTCGCCCGCCTTCGACGCCTACGGCGCCGACGAGTTCACCGCCCCGCCGTACGCGGCCGTCCGCCGCACCATCGAGGAGGCGGGCGGAGCCGAGCAGGGCGCGGCCGACACCCCCGGCTACCTCGCCCGCGTCCGCGACACCGCCCCCGACGACACCGTCCGCGCCCTCGTCACCGAACTGGCCGTGGAGGCGATCCACGCCCGCACGGTCGACGAGGTCTACGCGGGCGTCCAGCTCGTCCAGGTCCGCCTGCGCGCCGTCGACCGCCGCATCCGCGAGATCCAGGGCACCCTGGCCCGCCTCGGCAACAACGCCGACCCCCAGCAGTACGCGGCCGTGGCCAATGACCTCTGGGTCCTCCAGCAGTACGGCCAGGCCCTCCGCAACCAGGGCGCGGCGGCCCTCTAGCCCACCCGCCGCGCCTGCCGCCCGCGCCGAGCCCGCCCACCGCCTCCGCCGCGCTCCGGCCCGCGCGCCGAGCCCTCCCGCCGCGCCGGAGCGCGCCGCCCGCCCGATCCCGGCAGACCGCCACACAGAGGGCATCCGCGTAACCGCCCGGTCACGCCGGGTCCCAAAAAGTCGCCGCACGCCCCTCGTGGCGGGGATGTGTCGTACCCCACACTGGGGGCGGTGCCTGAGCCCTCGGAGCTGTCGTACGCCCCCGATCCGGCAGCGATCACCCTGGAGGTCGCCCCCGTGCAGACCCGGACCCTGAGCGAGACCGAGACCCCGGCGGTGACGGCACCCGCTGGCCGCGAGGCCGACCAGGTGCCCGCGCAGGGCCTGCCCGCCGGGCACCCGGAGGCGCCGGAGCCCGCGCCCGCCGGACCGGCGGAACTGGTGGAGGACCCCGAACTGCCCGAGCCGCCGCCGCGGCCCACCGGCCGGGCCGCCGACGGCTCGGGCCCCTCCTCGGACCTCTTCCGCCAGTACCTGCGCGAGATCGGGCGCATCCCGCTGCTGACCGCGGCGGAGGAGGTCGAACTCGCCCGCCGGGTCGAGGCCGGGCTCTTCGCCGAGGAACGCCTCGCGGTCACCGACCCGGACTCGCAGCTCGCGGTCGACCTGGACCGGCTCGTCGTCATGGGCCGGGTCGCCAAGCGCCGGCTGATCGAGGCGAACCTGCGGCTCGTGGTCTCGGTCGCCAAGCGGTACGTCGGCCGCGGGCTGACCATGCTCGACCTGGTCCAGGAGGGCAACCTCGGTCTGATCCGGGCCGTCGAGAAGTTCGACTACGCCCGCGGCTACAAGTTCTCGACGTACGCGACCTGGTGGATCCGCCAGGCGATGTCCCGCGCCCTCGCCGACCAGGCCCGCACCATCCGGGTCCCGGTCCATGTGGTGGAGCTGATCAACCGGGTGGTCCGCGTCCAGCGCCGGATGCTCCAGGAACGCGGCTACGAGCCCACCCCCGAGGAGGTCGCCGCCCAGCTCGACCTGCCGCCCGAGCGCGTCGGCGAGGTGCTGCGCCTCGCCCAGGAGCCCGTCTCCCTGCACGCGCCCGTCGGCGAGGAGGACGACGTGGCGCTCGGCGACCTGATCGAGGACGGGGACGCGGCCTCGCCCGTCGAGTCCGCCGCCTTCCTGCTGCTGCGCGAGCACCTGGAGGCGGTCCTCTCCACCCTCGGGGAACGCGAGCGCAAGGTCGTCCAGTTGCGGTACGGGCTGGCCGACGGGCGGCCCCGCACCCTGGAGGAGATCGGGCGGCTGTTCGGCGTCACCCGGGAGCGCATCCGCCAGATCGAGTCCAAGACGCTGAGCCGGCTCCGCGACCACGCCTTCGCGGAACAGCTCCGCGGCTACCTCGACTGAACGACCGGACACCGGCCGCCGGAACACCGGCCGACCGGGCCGGACGACGGAACCGGGGTCGCCCGCCCCGGCCCCGGCCGGCTCCGCTCAGTCGACCTCCGCCACCGCCTGGGCGAACTGCGCCGCGTACAGCCGCGCGTACGCCCCCTGCGCCGCGAGCAGTTCACCGTGGGTGCCCTGCTCCACGATCGCGCCGGCCTCCATCACCAGGATCACGTCCGCGTCCCGGATCGTGGAGAGCCGGTGCGCGATCACGAAGCTGGTCCGGCCGTGCGACAGCCGCGCCATCGCCCGCTGGATCAGCACCTCGGTGCGGGTGTCCACCGAACTGGTCGCCTCGTCGAGGACCAGGATCACCGGATCGGAGAGGAACGCCCGCGCGATGGTGATGAGTTGCTTCTCACCGGCGCTCACCCCGGAGCCCTCGTCGTCGATCACCGTGTCGTAGCCCTCGGGCAGGGTCCGGACGAACCGGTCGGCGTGCGCGGCCCGGGCCGCCTCCTCGATCTCCTCGCGGGTCACCTGCCGGGAGGCCCCGTAGGCGATGTTCTCCGCGATGGTGCCGCCGAACAGCCAGGTGTCCTGGAGGACCATCCCGATCCCGGAGCGCAGTTCCTCGCGCGGCATCCCCGCGATGTCCCGGCCGTCCAGGGTGATCCGCCCGCCGGTCACCTCGTAGAACCGCATCAGCAGATTGACCAGGGTCGTCTTGCCCGCGCCCGTCGGGCCCACGATCGCGACCGTGTGGCCCGGCTCCACCGTGAGGGACAGGTCCTCGATGAGGGGCTTGTCCGGCTCGTAGCGGAAGGAGACCTTCTCCATCGCCACCCGCCCCTCGGCCCGGGCCGGCGGCAGCACCGTCCCGCCCGTGCCCACCACCCGCGCGGGCGCGTCCGGTTCCTGCTCCTGCGCGTCCAGCAGCTCGAAGACCCGCTCGGCGGAGGCGACGCCCGACTGCACCAGGTTCGCCATCGAGGCCACCTGGGTCAGCGGCATCGAGAACTGCCGCGAGTACTGCACGAACGCCTGCACATCACCGATCGACAGCGTCCCCGAGGCCACCCGCAGCCCGCCGACCACCGCGACCAGCACATAGTTGAGGTTGGACACGAAGAACATCAGCGGCTGCATCATCCCGCTGTTGAACTGCGCCCGGAACCCGGCCTCGTACAGCGCCTCGTTCTGCTCGGCGAAGTCCCGCGCGGACTCCTCCTGGCGGCCGAAGACCTTGACCAGGGAGTGCCCGGTGTACATCTCCTCGATGTGCGCGTTGAGCGTGCCCGTCGACTTCCACTGCTGCACGAAGTGCGGCTGCGAGCGCTTGCCGACGCGGGTCGCCACGACCACCGACACCGGGACCGTCACCAGGGCCACCAGCGCCAGCAGCGGGGAGATCCAGAACATCATCGCCAGCACGCCGACGATGGTCAGCAGCGAGTTGATGAGCTGGCCCAGCGACTGCTGGAGGGTCTGGGAGATGTTGTCGATGTCGTTGGTCGCCCGGCTCAGCACCTCACCGCGCCGCGCCCGGTCGAAGTACGACAGGGGCAGCCGGGACAGCTTCGTCTGCACGTCCTCCCGCATCCGGTACACGGTCCGGTTGATGACCGTGATCGACAGCCGGGTCGCCACCAGCATCAGCAGGCCCGCCGCCACGTACACGACCAGCGCGGCGAGGAGGACGTTGCCCACCGCCGTGAAGTCGATGCCCTCGCCCGGGGTGAAGTCCACCCCGGAGAGCATGTCGGCGAGCCCGCCGTCGCCGTCCGCCCGGATGTCCGCGACCGCCTGCTCCTTGGTGGTCCCCTCGGGCAGCTCCCGGCCGACGACCCCCGCGAAGACCAGGTCGGTCGCCATCCCCAGGATCTTCGGCCCGACCACCGACAGCGCGACGCTCAGCACACAGGCGCCCAGCATCACCCAGAGCGCGGCCCGTTCGGGCGCGAGCTGCCGCAGCAGCCGCTTGCCCGAGCCCTTGAAGTCCATGGAACGGTCGCCGGGCGCCCCGCCGGCCATCATCCGTCCCGCCACACCCGGTGCGCTCATGCCGCCTCGGCCTCCGTCAGCTGCGAGAGCACGATCTCCCGGTACGTCTCGTTGGTCTCCATCAGCGCGTGATGGGTGCCCGTCCCCACGACCCGGCCCTCGTCCAGGACCACGATCCGGTCGGCGTCGCGGATGGTGGACACCCGCTGGGCCACGATCACCACGGTCGCGTCGGCGGTCTCGGCGGCGAGCGCGGCCCGCAGGGCGGCGTCCGTCGCGTAGTCGAGGGCGGAGAAGGAGTCGTCGAAGAGGTAGATCTCCGGCCGCTGCACCAGCGTCCGCGCGATGGCCAGCCGCTGCCGCTGGCCGCCGGAGACATTGGTGCCGCCCTGCGCGATCGGCGCGTCCAGACCGGCTTCCAGCCCGCGTACGAAGTCGGCGGCCTGCGCCGTCTCCAGGGCGGCCCACAGCTCCGCGTCGCTCGCGTCCGGGTTCCCGTAGCGCAGATTGGTGGCGACCGTCCCGGAGAAGAGGTACGGCTTCTGCGGCACCAGCCCGACCGTACGGGCGAGCAGCGCCGGGTCGAGCTCCCGGACGTCCACGCCGTCCACGAACACCTCGCCGCCGGTCACGTCGAACAGCCGGGGCACCAGCCCCAGCAGGGTGGACTTGCCGCTGCCGGTGGAGCCGATGACGGCGGTGGTCTCCCCGGGCCGGGCGTTCAGGGAGACGGCGTGCAGCACCGGCTCCTCGGCCCCCGGGTAGCGGAAGTCGACGTCCCGCACCTCCAGCAGCCCCCGGGCGCACAGCTCCCGCACCGGCGCGGGCGGCGGGACGACGCTCGACGCGGTGTCCAGCACCTCCTGGATCCGCTCGGCGCACACCTCGGCCCGCGGCACCATCATGAACATGAAGGTGGCCATCATCACGGCCATCACGATCTGCATCAGATACGCGAGGAACGCGGTCAGCGCGCCGATCTCCATGCCCCCGCCGTCGATGCGGTGGGCGCCGAACCAGACGACCGCGATCGAGGACACGTTCACCACGGTCATCACGGTCGGGAACATCAGGGCCATCAGCCGGCCGGTCGCCATGGAGACGTCGGTCAGCTCCTGGTTGGCCCGCGCGAACCGCCGCTTCTCGTAGTCGTCGCGGACGAAGGCGCGGATCACGCGGTTGCCGGTGATCTGCTCGCGCAGCACCCGGTTCACGGTGTCCAGCCGCTCCTGCATGGTCCGGAACAGCGGCCGCATCCGCCGCACGATCAGGGAGACCGCGATGCCCAGCACCGGCACCACCGCCAGCAGCACCGCGGACAGCGGCACGTCCAGCCCGAGCGCGAGCACGATGCCGCCGACGCACATGATCGGCGCCGAGACCATCAGGGTGAACGCCATCAGCACCAGCATCTGGATCTGCTGGACGTCGTTGGTGGTCCGGGTGATCAGGGACGGCGCCCCGAAGTGCCCGACCTCCCGCGCGGAGAAGCTCTGCACCCGGTCGAAGACGGCGGCCCGCACGTCCCGCCCGAGCGCGGCGGCGGTACGCGCCCCGAGGAAGACGGCCCCGATGTTGCACAGCACCTGGACGACGCTGATGCCGATCATCAGTGCGCCGAGGGACAGGATGTAGCCCGTGTCCCCCTTCACGACACCGTCGTCGATGATGTCCGCGTTGAGGGTCGGCAGATAGAGGGTGGCGCTGGTCTGCAGCAGTTGCAGCACCACCAGCAGGGCGAGGGGGCGTTTGTACGGGCCCAGACGGGTCCGCAGCAGTCGTATCAGCACAGTGCTGTCTCTCGGGTTCGGCAGGATCGGCAGGCTCGGCAAGATCGGAGGACATCCCATCTTCCGGCACCCGCCCGCCGGAACCCCAAGGGTTTTGGCCAAGCCGGGGTCAAGACTGCGCCGGCGACCGGGCTGCGGGCCGGCGGTCCCGCGCAAGCAGCCCCGCCCGGCGCCGTGTTCAGGACAGCGTCTCGGTGAACGCCCCCGGGTGGATCTGCTCGCGGGTCGCCCGGTACTGCTGACGCACCGCCTGCCCGACCGCCGCCTCCTCGCCCGGCTCGAAGACCTGCACGGACGCGGCCTGCCAGGCGGGCGGGGCGGCGGGGGAGTGGGTGCCCCGCGCGACGCCCAGCGCCCAGGCCGCCTGACGGGCCGCGCCCAGCGCCGCGTAGTCGGCGGGCTGGGGCACCACGACCGGGACGCCGAACACCGCGGGCGCCACCGCCTGCACGGCGGGCAGTTCGGCGGCCGCGCCCAGCAGGAACACCCGGCGCACCTCGACGCCCCGCCCGCGCAGCACGTCGAGGGCGTCGGCCAGCGAGCAGAGCATCCCCTCGAAGGAGGCCCGCGCCAGGTGCTCGGGCTTCATCGACTCGCGCCGCAGCCCGCTGAGCGTCCCCGCGGTGTGCGGGAGCTGCGGGGTGCGCTCGCCCTCCAGATAGGGGAGCAGCACCAGACCGGAGGAGCCCGGGGTCGACTTCAGGGCGAGCGCCGACAGCTCCGCGAGGTCCGCGAGACCGAGCAGCTCCGCCGTACCGCGCAGCGCCCGTACGGCGTTGAGGGTGTGCACCACGGGCAGGTGCATCCCGGTCGCGTCGGCGAACGAGGTGATCATCCCGGACGGGTCGGCCAGCGCCTCGTGGTGCACGGCCATCACCGACCCGGACGCCCCCAGCGACACCACCGCGTCCCCGACGCCGACGCCCAGCCCGAAGGCCGCGGCCATCGTCTCGCCGGTGCCGGCCGAGATGAGCAGCCCCTCGGGGGTGGTCCCGGCGGCCTCGGCCGGGCCGAGCACCTCCGGCAGCGCGCAGGGGTGCCCGAGCGCGATCTCCACCAGGTCGGGCCGCCACGCACCGGCGCCGGCGGACCAGAACCCGGTGCCGGACGCGGCCCCGCGGTCGGTGGTCCGGCGCGCGGGCCGGCCGAGGAGCTGCCACACCAGCCAGTCGTGCGGCTGGAGGACCGCGGCGATACGCCGGGCGGCCTCGGGTTCGGTGCGGGCCAGCCAGCGCAGCTTCGCCACCGGCTGGGGAGCCTGCGGCACCGAGCCGACGGCCTCGGCCCAGGCCCGCCGCCCGCCGAGCGCGTCGACGAGGTCGGCGGCGGCGACCTGGGCGCGCTTGTCGTTGCCCACCAGGGCTGGGCGGACCAGGGCGCCCTGCGCGTCGAGCGGGATCAGCCCGTGCGGCTGCGCGGACACGCCGATCGCCTGGACGCTCTCCAGCAGGCCGGACCCGGCCGCCTCGCCGAGCGAGAGCAGCCAGACCTGCGGGTCGACCTCGGTCGACTTCGGCTCGACGGGATGCGGCGCGTATCCCTGGCGCAGCACGGCGCCTGTGTCCGCGTCGCAGACGACGATGCGTGTGTACTCGGACGAACTGTCCAACCCGGCGACTATCCCCATGCAAAGAATTCTGCCGCACGCTCCCGGCGGACGCGGTGTCCGGGGAAGCGGCGGCAGAATCGTCGCGGCGCTGCGGTGCGGTGCGGTGGGTGCGCGGGTGCTGGTCGTCAGGTGTTGGTCGTCCCCCAGTCGTCCTCCGTGCCGGGGCCGCGGTCCTTCAGGGCACGCACCCGCTCGGCGACCGAGTCCGGCACATGGTCGCCGACCTTGCCGCTCACGGCGTGGAACGCCTTGCCGGCCGCCTCGCGCCCGTTGTGCGCGGCGGACTCGGCCGCGTTGCGCACCGCCGGGTTCTGCGAGATCTGCCGCGCGGACTTCTTGAGCTGCTCGTACCGCTCGCGCCCGGCCCGTGCGCCGAGCACAAAGCCGAGGGCCAGTCCGGCGACGAACGTGAGCTTGTACCGCATGGGTGTCACCTTCCGTTGCGTCGGTGCTGCCCGCTTACCCGGCGTGGCCCGTGATCACCCGGCGCCGAACCGATTGGCGGAGCACCCCCCTGCTTGCGCTAATGTATGTGTCGCAGCGAGCGGACGCCCTCCGAGGACGACCCCGGTAGGTACGTTCGGTGCACACGCAGCAATCCCCTGTAGCTCAATTGGCAGAGCAGCCGGCTGTTAACCGGCAGGTTACTGGTTCGAGTCCAGTCGGGGGAGCGCGATCCCCTGTAGCTCAATTGGCAGAGCATTCGGCTGTTAACCGGAGGGTTGCTGGTTCGAGTCCAGCCGGGGGAGCACGGAGACGAAGAGGGCCCGCGAGGGCCCTCTTCGTCGTTTCCGGAACCTTCGGTCCGGGGCCTTCCGGATGATCCCGAGCGGGAAGCGGAACCATGTGGCGACCAGCGGAGTCCTCATGGTCAGGCGTTGTCGACCATGCGAGGGCAGGAGATCGTATGACCGGCTATGCTGCGGCAGACGACGCGCACACATGTGCGCGCCGCGCCGTGAGGGGCGGTAGCTCAGCCGGTTAGAGCAGCGGACTCATAATCCGTCGGCCGTGGGTTCGAGTCCCACCCGCCCCACCACGCGGCTCTCCCAGAGAACCGTTTCTACCTGTGGCACCGTCCGGACGGGGGCCGCCGCTCCGCAGCGGCGGCCCCCGTTCAGTCGTTCGGGCCAAGGTCCAGGTTCTGGAGCCGGACGCCGACTCCGGGCCTACGGGTGGTAGAGGGTCCGGGCCAGCGGCAGGTCGGCCGGGCCTTCGGGGGAGAGGGCGAGGAAGTAGGTCACCTGCCATGCCTGGGTGCTGCGGGCCTGCTTGCTGGTGGTGGTCACCCACGGCGGGTAGACGCGGAATCCTCGCTTCCCGCCGGCTCCGGCGTGGGAGACGATGTTCCGCTCGCGCAGCACCTCGCGCGGGAACACGAACTGCCCGAAGCCGTTGTCGTCCCGGCTGCTGATGACGAAGAGGTCCACTTCGTCCGAGGTGTCGAAGGGGCGGATCGGTCCCTCGCCGGACCGCTGCCACACGGTGACGAACTGGCCCGCTTTCGTCGGGGTGGTCTTCGCCGCGCGGACCGGACCGAGCGGTCATCGAGGGTGAACGCGCATGCCGCGTACTCGGCGCTTTCCGGTTCGGGTACCGGTGGGGAGCAGGCGAACCCGCTCGGGTCGTACACCAGGGCCTTCGCCGCCAGGAGATCGCTGTGAAGGTTCGTCCACGGCCGGTTCGTCACCATGGCGTCATCCTCCCATCGTGTGCCGGTGCGTCGTCGCCGGTAGCCCGGCTCAGCCGGGGGAGCCGCCGCGTCCGGGCTCCCGGCCGCCGTTCTCGGGGCCCGCGTCCGGTTCCGCGTCCGGTTCCGGTTCCGGTTCCGGGTCGAGGGTGGACTCGGGTTCGAGTTCGCGGTCGAGGTCGTCGAAGATCAGTTCGCGGTGGTCGACCTGGCCCGTGCGGTAGGCCGCGCGGGCCACCAGGTGGGAGGCGATCGGGGCCGTCATCAGCTGGAAGAAGCCGATCAGGACCAGGGTGCCCAGGTCGATTCCGCTGCGCAGGCGCAGGATGACCCCGGCCAGGACCAGGAGCATGCCGAGGGTCTGGGGCTTGGTGGCGGCGTGGCTGCGGGTGAGGACGTCGGGCATGCGGAGCATGCCGATCACGCCGAGCAGGCAGACGGCGGCGCCCAGGAAGATGAGGACCGCGCCCGTGGTGTCGGCGGTCCGGGCCCAGAGGTTCATCGGCCCTCCGTCCCTTCGTCGTCCGCGCCGGAAGCGCCGGAAGTGCCGGAAGTACCGGGCGTGGTGTCGGGTTCCGGGGCCGTCGTTCGGGTGCGTGGCGGGCCCGGTGGGCGGTCGCGTACCGCGATGAAGCGGGCGATCGCCACGGACCCGGTGAAGCACAGCAGCGCGAGTACCAGCATGATCGGGAAGTAGTAGGGGTTGCGGTCGAGCGCGGACTTGGCCCCCAGACCCGCGATGATCAGGGCCGCGCAGACGTCCAGGGCGAGCGCGCGGTCCAGCATCGAGGGGCCGCGTGCGATACGGGCGAGGAGCAGCGCGCCCGCCGCCAGGATGAACACCACGGAGCTGACGAGCAGGACGTCGTCGACGGTGGTCAGGGCGCTCATGGGCCGGTCCTCCCGCCGGTGGTGGCGCGTCTCCGTCTCATGCTCCGTCCTCCCCGCGGTCGGTGTCCCGTGTCTCCGGCGGGGCGGCCGGGGGGCGTCCGACCCGGGCGATCTCGTCGGGTGTGCCGAAGGCGCAGACGGTCAGTTCCTCCAGGCGCCACACGGAACGCCGGGCCGCGTCGACCACCGCCGGGTCGTGGGCGTCCAGGATGTGCAGGAAGAGGGTCGCGGTGTCGCGGCGCACCTCGACGACCGAGCCGCCCGGCATATTGCTCACGGAGACCGCCGTGAGGGTGAGCATCAGATCGCCGCGGCAGCGCAGGGGGATGCCGATGACGGCGGCCCGGTAGGGGAGTTCGGCGAAGATCTGGCGGGTGACCCGGACGCCCGAGGAGAACATGTCGTACGTCAGATAGGCGGTCAGCCGCAGGATGCCCCAGGGGTGCAGCCGCAGCCCGAGGTCCACCTGCGGCTGGGGGAAAGCCAGGCTCAGGACCACCGAGACGATCGCGCCGGTCAGCAGGTTGGCCCAGGTCAGCGTCCCCCACAGCAGCACCCAGATCGCGGTGAGCCAGGCGAGTTGCGGGAGGTCGAGGACGCGCGGGTGCCGGGTGCCGATCGCGCAGCTGTAGGGCGGGAGCTTCTTGTTCCGGAAGGAGACGGAGATCATCGGCCGAGCACCGCCTCGATGTAGGGGACGCGCACCAGGAGTTCGGCGCTCGCCCGGTCGGTGAAGGCCGCGAGCGGGCCGGCGAGCACGGTGTACGCCAGGCCGATCAGCACGGTGGCGGCGGTCGCGACGGTCATCGTCCGGGGCAGCCGCAGCGTGGTGGTGACGGGCCGTCCGGTGAGGGTGGCGGCGGCGATGCGGCCGGCGGGGACGGCCGCCCCGGCGGACCCGGCCGGACCGCTCGCGTCGCCCGCGCTGTCGGAGTCGGAGTCGGTGTCGTCGGACTCCAGGACGGTGCCGAGGGCGACCTGCCCCGGCGGGGCGGCCCGCCAGAAGGCGAGGTTCCAGACCTTGGCCACCACATACAGCGTCAGCAGACTGGTCACGGCGGACCCGGCGACCAGCAGCCACGCCCAGGCACCCGCGTCCGCGACACCGGCCCGCATCAGCTGGAGCTTGCCGATGAACCCGGAGAGCGGCGGCACCCCCGCCAGGTTCATCGCCGCCACGAAGAAGAGGACACCCAGCAGCGGAGTGGCCCGGGCCAGACCGCCGACCCGGGTCAGCTCGGTGGTGCCGGTGCGCCGTTCCATCAGGCCGGAGACGAGGAACAGGGCGGTCTGGACGGTGATGTGGTGGGCCACGTAGATCAGCGCGCCGCCGAGGGCCGCGCGGGTGGCGAGGCCGATCCCGAAGATCATGTACCCGATATGGCTGATCAGGGTGAAGGAGAGCAGTCGCTTGAGGTCCGTCTGCGCCACCGCGCCGAGGATGCCGACGACCATCGAGGCGAGCGCCACGGCCATCAGCAGGTCGCCCAGCCGGTTGCCGGGGAAGAGCAGGGTCTCGGTCCGGATGATGCAGTACACGCCCACCTTGGTGAGGAGCCCCGCGAAGACGGCGGTGACGGGCGCGGGCGCGGTCGGGTACGAGTCGGGGAGCCAGGCCGCCACCGGGAAGACCGCCGCCTTGATCGAGAAGACGATCAGCAGCATCACCTGCACCAGCGACTGGACTCCGCTGGGCACATCGGCCAGCCGGACGGCCATCTGCGCCAGGTTCACCGTGCCCAGGGAGGCGTAGGCCATCGCGATGGCGGTGAGGAACAGCATCGAGGAGAAGAGCGAGATGATCACATAGGTCGCCCCGGCCCGGACCCGGGGGCCGGTGCCGCCGATGGTGAGCAGCACATAGCTGGAGACGAGCATGATCTCGAAGCCGACGAAGAGGTTGACCAGGTCGCCGGCGAGGAAGGTGCAGGAGACGCCCGCGACCAGCAGCAGATAGGCGGGGTGGAAGATGGCGAGCGGGGTCTCCTCGTCCCGTTCGGACATGCCCTGGCCCAGGGAGTAGACGAGCACGCAGAGGGTGACGGCGGAGGAGACGGTCAGCATCAGCCCGGCGAGCCGGTCGGCGACCATGGTGATGCCGACGGGCGGGAGGAATTCGCCGAGGTCGACCGCGAGGGGCCCCTGGCGGTCGGCGGCCACCAGCAGCACCACGGAGAGCACGAGCACGGCGGAGAGCACGGCGAGGCTGATGACGCGCTGGACCTGCTTGAGCCGGGTCCCGAAGGCCAGGCTGAGGCCGGTGGCGCAGAGCGGCAGCAGCACGGGCAGCGGCACGATCGCGTTCACTCGGTGTCTCCTCGGCGCGGCGGCTGCTGCTCCTGGTCCCCGGGGTCGTGGTGGCGGGAGTCCGGCCCCCGGTCCGGGCCGTGGCCCCGGCCCCCGGGGTCCCGGCCCGGCCCCTGGTCGTCGTCGTCCCGTTCCTGCCCCGCCGTGATGTCCTCGTCCGCCGCGCCCTCCGACCGCTCGGCCGCGTAGTCCTCCGGGTCCGCGCCGAGGACGTCGTGCCACCAGTCGCCCGAGGTGTCGCGCCCCCGCGCCTGGACGGCCAGGTGGGCGCGGAGCTTGATCCGCAGGCGGCGGCGTTCCGCGCGGCTGCGCAGGCGCTCGTCGGAGGGGGCTTCCCCGGACGGGGCGGACTCGTCCGCGTCCTCCGCCTCGGACGCGCGCGGCGGCCGCTCCCGCATCACCTCGGCACGCAGCGCCACGCGCCGGTCCTCGACGTCGTCCTGGACCTCGTCCGTGCCGGTGATCTGGTGGCTCCGGTAGGCCATCGCGAGCAGGAAGGCGGTGGTGCCGAGGGTGATCACGATCGCGGTGAGGGTGATCGCCTGCGGCAGCGGGTCGGTGACGTCCCGCAGCCGCACGCCCGGGTAGAGGAGGGCGGCCTCCCCGGCCGGGCCGGTGGCGGAGAGCAGGAAGAGGTTGACGCCGTTGCTCGCGACCACCACCCCCAGCAGGACGCGGGTGAGGGGCCGGGCGAGCATCAGCGTTCCGCCGACCGCGCACAGGACCGCCGCGGTGACGAGCAGCGCGACACTGACCGTCATCGGCCACCGCCCCCCGCCCGGCCCGCCGGCGACTCCTCGCGCGCGCCGCGCTCGATCTGGCGGTCCACCTTGGCGCCGAGCGCGCGCACGATGTCGAGCACGACGCCGAAGACCAGCAGATAGACGCCGAAGTCGAAGATCACCGGGGTGCTGATGTGGTAGCTCCCGAGGACCGGCAGGTGTCCGTAGTAGGTCCAGGCGTGCAGCACGGTCCCGTCGATGAGCCCGGCCAGGCCGACGGCGGTGGAGAGGAAGAGGCCCAGGCCGGTGAAGAGACCCGGCTGGAGGGGGGCCGCCTGGGCCAGTTCGACCCGTCCGCCCGCCAGATAACGGGTGATCAGCGCGACGCCGGCGACGAGACCGGCGACGAAGCCGCCGCCCGGCAGGTTCTCCGCGCAGAACAGCAGATAGAGCGAGAGGACCAGGATCGGATGGAAGGCCAGCCGGGCGACCACCTCGAAGACGACCGAGCGGTGCTGCGGCGCCAGCGTCGATCCGGCGGCCAGCCACCGGCGTTCGGGCGCGCCCTCGTCGCCCCGGGGCAGCCCGGCGAGGGGCTGCGTGGACAGCGCCCAGGCGGTGTCGGCCCAGGGTTCCTCCTGGAGGGAGGAGGTGGAGTCCGTGCGCCGGTGGAGATAGACCAGGCTGGTCACGCCGATCGCGGCGGCGGCCAGCACCGCGGACTCGCCCATGGTGTCCCAGGCCCGCAGGTCGACCAGGATCGTCGCGACGACGTCCTTGAGTCCGTGGCGCGCCGTCTCGTCGACCAGCAGGGGCCCGGCCGGTTCGGCGACGCGGGAGCCGCCCGCGACCCAGACCGCGGTGGCCGTGGCCGCCGCCGTCGCGAGGGCCACCGGGATACGGACGACCCGCCGCCAGGGGCTGGTCTTCTCCCGGAAGTGCACCGGCATCCGGCGCAGCACCAGCACGAAGACGATCATGGAGACGGTCTCCACGCTGAACTGGGTGAGCGCCAGGTCGGGCGCGCCCTGGACGACGAAGAGCAGCGCCGTGCCGTAGCCGGTGAGGCCCGCCAGGACGACGGCCTTCATCCGGCGGTCGGCGGTCAGACAGAGCAGGGCCGCCGCGCAGGTCAGCGCGGCCACGGCGCCCTGGAGGGGCATGTCCCACAGGCGAGGGGCGGCCGCCTCGTCCCACGGGCGGTCGTAGGCGAGCACCAGCGCCTGGGCGACCAGCACGACGAGCAGGGTGGTCGCGAGGTAGACGGACGCGGAACCGCGCTGCACGGCACCGGTGACCTGGAGGGCGGTCCGTTCCAGCCCGAGCAGCAGATGGCCGAAGGCGGCGTCGGCGGTCGGCCAGGCGATCCGCCGGGAGAGCGCGGTGACGGGCTCCCGCAGCACGAACAGCGCCGCGCCGGCGAGCCACGGCAGCACGGAGAGCAGCAGCGCGAGGCCGAGGCCGTGCCAGAGCCCCAGATGAATCGGTTCGGCGGGGGTGGGGAAGCTCTCGGCCGCCATCGCCGCCGGCAGCGGCTCCGCCAGCCCCGCCCCCGGCCCGAGGACCAGGCCGGCCGCCGCCAGCACCGCGGGCGCCCCCAGGAAGGACCAGCCCACCGGGCGCACCGGGGTGTCCGCGACGCCCGGCCTGCGCCCGAACGCACCCCAGACGAACCGCAGGCTGTACGCCATGGTCAGCGCCGATCCGACGGCGATGGCCGCGAGCGCCCACCGGTCCGCCGTGGTGCCCGCGAGCAGTGCCTCGTAGACCGCCTCCTTGGCGGCGAAGCCCAGCAGCGGCGGCAGGGCGGCCATGGAGGCGGCGGCCACCACCGCGACGGCGCACACCTGGGGGAGGGCGCTGCCCACGCCGGAGAGTCTGCGCAGGTCACGGGTACCGGTCGCCCGGTCGACGATGCCGGTGACCAGGAAGAGGGCCGCCTTGAAGAGGGCGTGGGCCAGGATCATGGCCCCGGCGGCGAGGGCGGTGTCGTAGCTCCCGGCGCCCGCCAGCACGGTGAGCAGGCCGAGCTGACTGACCGTCCCGTAGGCGAGCACCAGCTTCAGGTCGTACAGCCGCAGGGCCCGCCAGCCGCCGAGGAGCATCGTGGCGCAGCCGAGCACCAGCACCACCGGCCGCCAGAGGGGGACCTCGGCGAAGCCGGGCGCGAGCCGGGCGACCAGGTACACACCGGCCTTGACCATCGCCGCCGCGTGCAGATAGGCGCTGACGGGGGTGGGGGCGGCCATCGCGTTCGGCAGCCACATGCTGAACGGCCAGATCGCCGACTTGGAGAGCGCCCCGCACAGGACCAGCAGCACGGCGGTGGAGACGGCCGCGGTCGCCTCCGGCGGGTTGGCGACGATCTCCGAGATCCGGTAGGTGCCGGCGGTCTGACCGAGGATCAGGAAGCCGGTCAGCATGGCCAGTCCGCCGAAGGTGGTGACCATCAGGGCCTGGAGGGCGGAGCGGCGGTTCTGCTTCCGCTCGCTGCCGTGGCCGATCAGCAGATAGGAGAAGACCGTGGTCAGCTCCCAGAAGACGTACAGCAGGATCAGGTCGTCGGCGAGGACCAGTCCGATCATCGCGCCCGCGAAGGCCAGCAGGTTCCCGGCGAACGGGCCGAGCCGCTCGGGGGCGTCCCGGAAGTACGCGGCGCAGTAGAGGACGACCACCGTGCCGATGCCGGCCGCGAGCAGCAGCATCAGCTCGGCGAGGGCGTCCAGCCGCAGGGCCACCGAGACGCCGTAGGCGGGAATCCACTCCCAGGACCAGGTCAGCGGCTCGCCCTCGGTGGTCCTGCGCCACCACAGGGCGGCCGCGACCGTCGCGACGGCGGGCGGGACCGCCAGTACGAGGAAGGCGCGCGTGCCGAGCCGCGCGACGAGCCAGGGGGCGCCCGCCGCGAGAAGGAAGGGGAAGACGATCAGTGCGGTCATACGGCTCCGGAGCCGCGGTCGTGACGGACGCCGGGGACGTCGGTCCGTGACCACGACAGGAACCGGGGCAAACCACCGCAGAAGACCATCACTGGACAGAGATACAACGTTTGCGGTCCCGACCCGCTGACAACGCGCCGCGTACGGTCTTTTGCGGGTCCGCACCCGGCCGTACCGGGCTGTGCCCGGTCTCCGGGGCGGTGATGCGCACGGGCGGGGCACGTGTGTGCGAGCCGCACGGGGCGGGCAGGCGAGCGGATGCCGGCCCGCCCGCAGGAGGCGCCCGTGTGCCGAACGGACCACGCGGCAGGGCCGATCGGCCCTCCCCCGGCGGCGCGCGTCCCGGGAAGCTGGACGCAGCGACCGGTCGAGGGGCCGGCACCCGTGTCGTCGTACGGAGGCAGATTCCATGACTCGCGCCGTAGTTGTAGGGGTGGACGGTTCGCCCGAGAGCCTGGCGGCGGCCGACTGGGCCGCCGGGGAGGCACAGGTGCGCGGCCTGCCGCTGCGCATCGTGCACGCCTGGCTCTGGCAGCCGCTGGACATCCCGGTCCTCCAGAACCGGGACGCGGAGGCCGAGTCCGCGCGGGCCGTTCTGCGGGAGGCCGAGGAGCGGGTGACGCACCGGCACCCCGGCCTGGACGTCAGGTCCGAGATCCTGCCCGACACCCCGGTCGCGGCCCTGGTCGCCGAGTCCGGCCGGGCCGCGGTGCTCTGCCTGGGCACCCGGGGCCACGGCGCGCTGCTCGGGTTCCTGCTGGGCTCCTACGGCCAGCAGGTGATCGCCAACGCCACGGGCCCGGTCGTCTCCGTGCGCGCCGAGGACGAGAACCATCTGCTCACCCCGGACGGCGATGTGGTGGTGGGTCAGCAGGGGTCCGCCGAGGAGAGCGCCGATGTGCTGGGCTTCGCCTTCGAGGCGGCGGCGGTCCGGGGCGTCCCGCTGCGGGCGGTGCGCGCCTGGAGCCTGCCGCCGGTCTACACCTGGAGCCCCGGTGGGCTGTCCCTGATCGACGACGCGGGCGGCCTGGAGCCGTACGAGCGCAAGGCGCTGCGGGAGGCGCTGGCCCCCTGGCGCGAGCGCTTCCCGCAGGTGGAGGTCGTCGAGCACGTGGAGATCGGCAGCGCGGGGCAGGTGCTGCTGGAGCAGTCCGCGTCGGCGGGGCTGATGGTCGTCGGGCGGCGTGCCCGGCGCGGCCCGGTCGGCACCCGGATCGGCTCGGCCGCGCATGCGGTGCTGCACCACGCCCGCTGCCCGGTGGCGGTTGTCCCGCACGCCTGAGCCGCGGGGGCGCGCGAGCCCGGGTCCGCCGGGCCGGGCCGCGGGGGACCGGGGTCGTCTGAGCCCCGGCCGCGTGAGCCCGGGCCGGCCGGGCCGGGGTCGCCGGGGTCCGGGCACCCAGTGCCCGTGCCGTTCCCGGGCCGTCTGAGCCCCGGCGCGCGAGCCTTGGCCGCACGGGCACGGGCCGCCGGGCCCGGGCACCCGGCAGCCCGTGCCGCTCCCCGGCCGCGTGACGCCGGAGGCGGTGCGCACCCCCCTGAGACCCGTGCCGGGCGCGGAGGACCGTCCCCCGGTCCGCGCCCGGCCGGTGCCGTCGTGCCCGTCCCGCTCTGCGCGGGGCGGGCACGACGCGTTCTCGCCGGTGCCCGCCGCCGCCCCTCCCACCGCTCGTTAGGGTGGGCCCCGCAGGGGTCGGGGCTCGGGGGCGGAGGGAAGAAGAGTCGTGGGCGTGGAGCCGCCGTTGTCGCCGCTGCCTCGGATGAGGCTGGACGAACTCCTGGAGGAGCTCCAGGTCAGGATCGACGCGGTCCGGGGCACCCGGGACCGGGTGCACAGCCTGCTGGAGGCCGTCGTCTCCGTCGGCCGTGAACTGGACCTCTCCCAGGTGCTGCGGCGCATCGTGGAGGCCGGCGCCCAGCTCGTGGACGCGCGGTACGGGGCCCTCGGGGTGATCGGACCGGACGGCCGGACCCTGTCGCAGTTCCTGACCTCCGGGATGACACCCGAACAGCGCGAGCGGATCGGGCCGCTGCCGGCCGGGCACGGGCTGCTCGGCGAGCTGATCCGCCGTCCGGAACCGCTGCGCCTGGGCGACCTCGGCGCCCACCCCGCCTCGTACGGCTTCCCGGCGCACCACCCCCCGATGCGGACCTTCCTCGGGGTGCCGGTCCGGGTGCGGGACGAGGTGTTCGGCAACCTCTATCTGACCGACAAGCGGGGCGGGCTGGAGTTCGACGCGGAGGACGAGGCGGTCATCACGACCCTCTCGGTGGCGGCGGGCGTGGCGATCGACAACGCGCGCCTGTACGAGAGTTCGCAGCGCCAGCAGCGCTGGCTGCGCGCGGGCGCCGAGGTGACCAACCGTCTCCTCTCCGGCGGCGCCCGCCACGAGGTGCTGGAGCTGATCGCGCGCCGGGCCGGGGAGATCGCCGGGGCCCGCCTCGCCTCCGTCGTGGTTCCGGTCAAGGGTGCGGACGACCTGGCCGTGGAGGTCTCGGTGGGCGACGACGCCCTCCAGGGGCGGACGGCGCCGGCGGAGGGCACCCTCGCGGGTGCGGCCCGCGCGGCCGGGGCGCCGGTTGTCTCCGGGTGCCTGGCGGAGGACGACCGCTTCGCGGGGGACCCGCACGCGGTGGTCCGCCCCGGTGCGGAACCCGGTCGCGGTCCCGGGCCCGGCGCGGAACCCGGGGCAGCCCCCCGCCCCGGGCCGGGGCCCGGCCCGGAACCAGGTGCCGGGCCGGAACCAGGCCCCGGTCCCGGTCCCGCCGTGGCCGTGCCGCTCGGGTCCGGGGCCGGCGGCGCGCTGGTCCTGGTGCGCGACGCCGGCCGGCCCGTGTTCGCCGAGGCGGAGCTGGAACCCCTCGAAGCCTTCGCCGGTCAGGCGGCCCTCGCCCTCGAACTGGCGGAACGCCGCCGGGACGCCGAGCAGCTCGTCCTCTTCGAGGACCGCGACCGGATCGCCCGCGATCTGCACGACCTCGCCATCCAGCGCCTGTTCGCCACCGGGATGACCCTCCAGAGCGCGGCCCGCCTGGTGGACCACCCGGGCGCGGCCGAGCGCGTGAGCCGGGCCGTGGACGACCTGGACGAGACCATCAAGATCATCCGGTCGACCGTCTTCGGGCTGCGGACCCGGGACGAGGGGCCCGCCCCCAGCCTGCGCGCCCGCGCGTCCCGCGCGGTCGGGGACGCGGTGACCGCGCTCGGCTTCCCGCCCCGGCTGAGCATGGAGGGGCTGCTCGACACGGACGTCCCGCCGGGTGTCGCGGACCACGTGGTCGCCGCCCTCGCGGAGCTGCTGAGCAACGCGGCCCGCCACGCCCACGCGACCCGGGTCGACGTCGTCCTGCGGGCGACGGCCGAGGAGGTGCGCCTCACGGTCACGGACAACGGCCGGGGCATCCCGCGCGAGGGGCGGCGCAGCGGTCTGGCCAACCTCGCCGAACGCGCCCGGGCGGTGCGCGGCACCTTCGAGTTCGCCGCGCCCGAGGAGGGCGGCACCCGGCTCACCTGGACCGCCCCGCTCCGCTGACCCGCCGGCCTGGCCCGTACGTCCCGTGGCGCGAGGGCTCAGCCCTGCGGTTCGTGGATGTCGACCATCCACGCGATGCCGAACCGGTCCGTGCACATGCCGAACACATCGCCCCACATCTGCTTCTCCAGCGGAACCGTCACGGTGCCGTCGGCGGAGAGCTTCTCCCAGTAGCCCTTCAGCTCGTCCGCGTTGTCGCCGCTGAGGCTCACCGCGAAATTGGTGCCGGGGGAGTGGGGCATCCCGGGCGGTGTGTCGGCGCACATCAGGGTGAAGCCGGCCGGGGTCTCCAGCATTCCGTGCATGATCTGGTTCGCTTCGTCGCCGGTGAGGTCCGGGTTCATCTCGCCGAAGGTGCTCAGACGCAGGTCGCCGCCGAGGACGCTCCGGTAGAACTCCAGCGCCTGCTTCGCGTCGCCGGAGAAACTGATGTACGGGTTGAGGCGAGTGGCCATGGCGAATCCCTTCCTGGTGATTTCGTGGCGATTTGCCGGGATCGCAGCGTAGTCCTGTCCGGACACCGGAAACGCGTCACCGGAGCGTGTTTCCGGACCGTTCCCGGCCCGGCCGTCGCCGGACCGGGGGTTTCGCGCGGTAACCCCCTTCCCGGTGGACTGTTTTCGGGCAAGCGTCAAGGAGTTCTCCATGAATGCGCTGCCATTGTTGTACTTACTCGTGTTCCAGAAACCGGTTCCGCGGGGGCGGGGACGGTCCGGTCCGCCGGGTCGTTTGGGCCGCCTTGTGGAACTCTTGTTACTGGCCGGGCAGTTGTGTCAAGGTGAGACTTCTTGTGATCCACAGGACGCCATTGTGATCAACCGTTCGAATTCTTTGCGGGCGAGCCTCTCCAAAAGAGGGGGCGCCGTCCCCGGAAAGGTGTGTACCAACAGGTGACCGCCTTTCCGCCGGCCGTCGGTGTGCTGCCGACCGGAACCGACGGTCGCACAGCAACCCCCCACCGCAAAGCCATGGATGGAAAGACGTCTATGCAGCACCCCAGCACGCCCGGGAGCGTGCCCCCCGACCAGCCGGGCCGCACTCCGGGGGTCTCCGACGAGGAGCTCGCCGCCGAGTTGTACGGCGGCGCCGCCGACCTGTCCGCGTACCCCGTCGCCGCGCTGCTCGCCCGGCACTGGCAACCGGTCTTCGACTACGCGGCGTTGTGCGCACCCTCCGCGAAAACCGCGTCGATGCTCGCCACGGCGGCTTTCTCCCAGGTGCTCGACAATCTCGCGCGCAACGGCGTGGGCGGCGCGGTCCGCCCGCAGCTGCTGGTCACCACCCGGCATATCGCCAAGGCGTGGGCCCGCGACCCGCGCGTGACCACGATGCTCCCCGGACTGTCGATTCCCGAGCCCCCGGCCGAGAACCGGCAATTGGTCTCCCGCGCTTTCCACGCAATGCCGATGGTCGCGCAGGTCCTGCTCTGGCATGCCGAGACCGAGGCCGAAGGCATATCGATACCCGCCGGTTTGCTCGGCCTCGATCCCCGGCTCGCCTCCGACCAACTGGAGCAGGCGCGCGAACAGTTCCGGGGCGCCTGTGTGCGCACCCACCGCGAGTACGCGCCCACCGGCGAATGCCGCCACTACAACCGACTTCTCGACATATCACTGCGCCGCGGCGGAAGCCTCATCCCCGACATCCAGGTGCACCTTTCCGAGTGCCGCTACTGCGGGTACGCGGCCGACCAGCTCGACCAGTCGGGCGGACGCCTCGGGGTTCTCCTCGCGGAGGCGCTGCTCGGCGGCGCGGCCGCCGGGTACCTGGGGTCCCGGCCCGGCCGCCGCCGGCAGGCCCGGCTGAAGGACGGCGGACCGGACGCGCCCACCGGGCCGGACCGCGGCGGTCCCGGCGCGTCCGCCGGGCGGAGCGGCGGGCGGCACTCGCGTTCGCCGGGTGCCCGGGGCGGCGCGCCGGCGGCCCGCGCCCGGGTGCGCACCGCCCGCACCGCGCTGCCCGAGCTGGTGCTGCGCGGCCGGCGCGCCGCGGTGGAACGGCCCGGGCCGACGGCGCTGGGCCTCGGGACGGCGGTCGTCGTCACCGGCGTCCTCGTCGGCACCCTGGTCTCCCTGCTGTGGTCCGACGAGACCGACCACACGGGCGCCACGGCCCCCAGCGGGGCGGTCACCGGCACCGCCCCGGGCACACCGGGCACGCCCGCGCCCGACCCCTCGGCGACCTCGGCCGGCAGCCAGGCCGGGCCCCTCACCCTCGCGCTGCGCAACATCGACGCGGACCTCTGCGTCGACTTCGCGGGCGGCGAGGCGGACGCGGGCGCCGACGTGCTGATGGCCGCCTGCTCCACCGCGCCCAGCCAGCGCTGGGTCTACGAGCGGGACGGCCGGCTGCGCAGCGCCCTCGCTCCGGGTCTCTGCCTCGACTCCCGGAGCCTGGAGGGCATCCTCGTCGCCGGCGACTGCACCGGCCGTAGCGCGCCCGACGCGGCGGACGTCCGCTACGACCTCACCCTCCAGGGCGAGATCGTCCCGCGCTGGAACGAGGGTCTCGCGGTCGTCCCGGCCGCCCCCGACGCCGGTTCCCCGGTCGCCGTCAAGGTCCGCGACGACTCACCGGCCCAGCGCTGGGCGACCAACGGCGCCCCCCGCTCCGGCACCCCGGGAGCCTCCGGCACGGCGGGCGACGCGCCCTTCGCGGAGAAGGCCGACGCCCCTGACCCGTCGGCCTCGTCCCGCTCCGCCCCGGCGGCGGCCCCCCTCCACCAGATCGGCGCCCCGCCCGCCCGGTGGCGGTGAGCCCGGGCGGGGCCGGGCCCTGCCGACCGGGCCGTGCCCGCGCCCGGCGCGGGCCTCGCCCCTCGGCGCTGCGCCGGGGGGCGCCCGGCCCGGCCACCCGCGGTGTGGCTTGTGACGGAGACCCGGCCTTGTGGGCCACGCCGCGCCCGAGCCCGCCCGCAGTGGGTTCGGGGCAGCGCCGGGTGTCCCGGAGACGGCGGCCGGTTGCGCGGCGCGCGGCGGAGCCCGGCTTTACCGGCCACGCTGTGGCGTTGCGTGGTCGCGGCCCGGGCACGCAGGCGGACCGGGCCCGGGTCGGCCGGACGCCCCATCTCCGCCGGGCACCGCTCGGCCGTGCGCGCCGGGTTCGACCGTCAATGGCGGCCCGGCCGGGCCGCCTTGACCGCACCCCGGGGCGTGGCCGGGCGCGGTGGCGGTGAGCCCGGGCGGGGCCGGGCCCTGCCGACCGGGCCGTGCCCGCGCCCGGCGCGGTCCGGCAGCCGGACCGGCCGGATGCCCGCCTCCGCCGAGCGACGCTCGGTAGCGCGCCGCACGGGGGCCGGCACGGGGCCGCCCCCGTGCGACGAGCCGGGGCGTGGCCCGGACTTGAAGGCGGGCACCCGCATGGGGCGGAGCCAGGGGCACGGAGACAGGCCGCCCCGGGCGGTGAGCCCGGCGCGGGCAGTGGTGTCGGCGGGCCCCCGCGGGGCCGCTCAGCGCGGTGCCCCCGGGCCCACGATGCCGCGGATGACGCCCAGGTCGGCCAGGTCCTGGGGGCGGAGGCGGAGTTGGTCGGCGGTGTGGGCGACGCGGGACGGGTCGCGCTTGAGGATCGCCGCGGCCAGTTCCGGGGCGATCACCGAGAAGTAACTGTCCGGCGTGGCCCAGGTGTTGTCCGGCGCGGCCAGGGCCAGCGCGCCGCCCGAGCCGCCCTCCCCGATCAGCAGCGTCGTCACGGGGGTGGCCGCCGAGGCGACGGCCGTGAACAGGTCCGCGATCGCCGCGCCCGAGGCCGCCCGCTCCGCCGCGTCGCCGTTCGCCGCGCCCGGGGTGTCGACGAGAGTCAGCACCGGGAGCCCGAAGCGGCCGGCCAGCCGCACCACCCGCGCGGCCGTCCGGTACCCGGACGGCAGGGTCGCCGTCCCCGCCTGCGCCACGTACGCCACCGGCCGCCCCTCGTGCAGCCCGACCCCGCACAGCATCCCGGGGTCGTCCCCGCCGCACCGGTCGCCGCGCAGCGGCTCCCGCCGGTCGAAGTGGTCGTCCAGGTAGGCCGCCGCACGCGGCCGCGCCGGATTCCGGGCCGCGCGGACGGCGTCCCAGCCCGACCGCGGCAGGACCGGGTCCTTGGCGAGCGCCCGCGGCACCGCCGCCGGTCCGGGCGTCGCGCGCACTTCGCCCGCGTCCGCGTGCCCGAGGGCCGTGACCCAGAAGCCCAGCACCTCCCGCAGCGCCTCCGGCCGGACCACCGCGTCGACCTGGCCGGCCGTGAGCTGGCCCTCCGCCGTGTACGCGGCCGGGTCCGCGTCCGCCGGGCGGACCCGGGAGCCCGCGAAGCCGACCTGTGCGCCGGGCAGCGCGAGGATCACGTCCGCCGCCGCCCCGAGGACCGCCCAGCCGCCGCCCGTCGTCGGGTCGCGCAGCACCGCGATGTGCGCGACGCCCGCCTCCCGCAGCCGCACCGCCGCCCGCGCCACCCGCTGGAGCTGGGACAGCGCGATCATGCCCTCCTGCATCCGGCTGCCGCCCGTCGCGATCAGCGAGACCAGCGGGACGCGCTCCTCCCGGGCGCGCGCGTACGCCGCCTCCAGCCGGTCGCCCGCCCGGGCGCTCAGCGAACCGCCCAGGAATCCGAACTCGAAGGAGACCAGGACGCAGCGCCGCCCGCCGATCACCGCCTCGCCCCAGACGACCGACTCGGCCGAGCCGGTGCGCCGCGCGGCCCGGTCGCGGGCCGCGCCGTAGCCCTCCCAGCCCAGCGGTCCGTCGTCGGTGGCGGGCACCTCGGCGACCTCGTGCTCCGTGAACGCGTCCGCCACCAGCGCCACGGCCTTCCGCGCGCCCGTCCTCCCGGTGCCCGGCCCGGCGGAGCCCGTAGTCGTGTGCGTCGTGGAACCCGTCGCGCTGCTCGTCGGCTCAGTCATCGCCCAGCGCCCGCTTCATGATCTTCCCCATGTCGTTGCGCGGCAGCGCGTCCAGGAACCGGACCTCGCGCGGCCGCTTGTGCGGTGCCAGCTGGGCGGCGACATGCGCGCCCAGCTCCTCGGCGGACGGCGGGGCGGCGGCATCCGCGGCCACCACCCAGGCGACCACCCGCTCCCCGAGATCCGCGTCCGGCGCCCCCGTGACCGCCGCCTCGCGCACCCCGGGATGGTCGAGGAGGACGTTCTCGATCTCGCCCGCGCCGATCTTGTAGCCACCGCTCTTGATCAGGTCGGTGGCCCGGCGGCCGACGATCCGCACCTGGCCGTCCGCCTCCCGCACCGCCATGTCGCCGGTGCGGAACCAGTCGCCGTCGAAGGCCGCGGCGGTCGCGTCCGGCTGGTTCAGATACCCGGTGAACAGGTTCGGCCCGCGGACCTGGATCTCGCCGATGGTCTCGCCGTCCCGGGTGTCGAACTCGCTCCCGTCGTCGTCCACCAGCCGCAGGTCCACCCCGCGCAGCGGCAGGCCCACCGTCCCGGGGCGGGCGTCGGAGTCCGGGCGGACGCTGGTGTTCATCAGCGTCTCCGTCATCCCGTACCGCTCGACGACCCGGCGGCCGGTCGCGGCCGTGATCCGCGCGTGGTCCGGCAGCGGGAGGGCCGCCGAGCCCGAGACGAGCAGCCGCGCCCCGGCGAGCGCCTTCACCAGCTCCGGGTCCGAGGCCAGGGACTCGGCGACGCGGTGGTACATGGTCGGCACGCCGAACAGCATGGTGCCGCCGCCGGCCAGCTCCCGGCCCACACCCTCGGGCGTGAACCGGCCCAGGTGCCGCACCTCGCCGCCGTGCCGCAGCGGGCCGAGAATCCCCAGGATCAGCCCGTGCACATGGAACAGCGGCAGCGCGTGGACGAGGACGTCGTCGGCGGTCCACGCCCAGGCGTCCGCGAGGGCGTCCAGGGTGGCGGCGACGGCCCGGCGGGGGAGGACGGCGCCCTTGGGCGGCCCGGTCGTCCCGGAGGTGTAGACGACGAACGCGGGGGCCTCACCGTTCACGGGCTCACCGCCGGGCACGGGTCCGTCGCCGGTCACCGGGACGTGCACCGGGATGTCCACCCGCTCCAGGCCCGCGAGCCCGGCGGGCAGTTCCGCGCCGGGGGCGGCCAGCACCAGCGAGGGCGCGCTGTCGGCGAGGATGTGCGCCAGCTCCCGTTGTCCGGTCCTCGGGTTGAGCGGCACCACGGGGACGCCCGCCAGCAGGGCGGCCACCGCGCCCACGGCGGTCTCCAGCTCGGGCACCGCCCAGAGCGCGACCCGGCCCTCCCGGCCGGTGCTCCCCAGGCGGGCGGCGAGGGCCCCGGCGGCGCCGGCCAGTTCGCGGTAGCTGAGGGACCTGTCCCCGAAGCGCAGGGCGGTCCGGTCCGGACGGCCGGCCGCGGCCGGGTCCGTCAGGGCCGGGAAGAGCGCACTCACTCGTCGACCTCCAGTCGTCGCCTGCCGCGCCCGCCGGCGCGACCCTGCCAGGCATCATGGCCTGCCGGGCCCGCCGACCGCACCGCCACCCCGTGGAACCGGCCGTTCCCCGACCGGGACCCGACCGGGACGCGAGCTCCGCCCCCCGCCCGGGGCCAGGGCCCGTCAGGCCGTCGGCCGCAGCGTCCGCATCCGCCCGTACGCGTACACGCACCCCGCCAGGGCCAGGTCCGAGAGGAGCATGAAGCCGATGGAGTACGAGTCCTTGGCGCTGTAGATCGCGCCCATCACCAGCGGCGGGACGAAGCCGCCCAGCCCGCCCATCGCCCCGACGATCCCGGTGACCGACCCGACCCGCGGCTGCGGGGTGACCTGCGAGACGAGCGCGAAGACGCTGCCGCTCGCGGTGCCAAGACCGGCCGCCATGCACAGCAGGGCGATCGTGCCCACCGGGTCCAGCCCGGGGTCGAAGGCCTGCACAACGGCCAGCAGGGCGACGAAGCCCAGCGCCCCGGCCGTGACCACGGCCGGGTGCGTCCGGTCCGACAGCCAGCCGCCGATCGGCCGGAACACGACGGTCACCAGGGCGAATCCGGCGGCCTTGGTGCCCGCGTCCGTGGGGCTCAGCTCGTACCAGGTCTTCAGGTACGTGGGCAGATAGACGCCGAACGCGACGATCCCGCCGAAGCCGATCGCGTACAGCGCCGACAGCTCCCAGGTCACGCGCAGCCGCCCGGCCTGCCCCAGCCGGTGGCCGAGGGAGGTCTCGGGGCCCTTGCGGTCCGGGTGGTCGGTGAGGAACACCGCCGCCAGTGCCGCGTACACCGCGAGCGCCACCGCCACCACCAGGAAGGGCAGGTTCTCGCCGTGCTCGGCGATCCGGGGCGTGAAGTAGCCGGACAGGGCCACACCGCCCATGCCCATCCCGAAGACGCCCAGCGCCAGACCCCGTCCGAGGGCGGGAACCAGGAGTTGACCAGCGGGATGCCGATGGCGAACGTGGTCCCGCCGAGCCCGAGCAGAAAGCCGACCGCCAGCATCGCCGCATAGGAGTCACGGGCCGGGATCAGCAGCAGGACGGGCACGATGGTGAGCGCCGACACCAGCGGGAACATCCGCTTCGAGCCCAGCTTGTCGGTGAGCGCGCCCGCCGGGATGCGGCCCAGCGAGCCGACCAGCACGGGGACGGCGACCAGCAGCGACTGCTGGAAGGAGCTGAGCCCGAGACGGTCCTTGTACGCCCCGCCGAGCGGGGAGATCAGGTTCCACGCCCAGAAGGTCAGCGTGAAGCCGATCGTCGCCACGATCAGGTTGCGGTACGCGGCGGCGGGCGGCTTCACCGCCGGTGCGGCGGCCGGCGGGGGCTTCTCGACGGTGTCCACGGGCCAAGTCAAGGAGCTGAACGGGGGCGGGTCGCGCGCTGCTGCGCCAACCGGCTGACGGTTCCGGCCCGGCGCGGCCCCGGCCCGGTTGACGGCCCCGGCCCGGCCCGGCGCGGTCCCGGCCCGGCGCGGCCTCACCCCGGGCAGCGCGTTCTAGCGCGCCGCCTCCCAGACGAACGTCGTTCCCCGACCGCCGTCCGCCCGCCGCCCGTCGTCGTGGACCCGCAGCCGTACCGCGTCCTCGCCACCGCCACCCCCGTCGCCCAGGACGGCCGTCACATCCACCTCCACCGTGATCTCGGCGACCTCCGCCCGGTGGCGTGCCGCGTCCAGGGCCGTGCGCAGCGCGCTCAGCAGCGGCTCCTCCAGCGCGGCGGGCACCAGCGCGTCCACCGCCCCCGTGAAGCGGACCGACGGGGTGAACCCCAGTGGCACCGCCGCCCCATGGGTCTCGCGCAGCACCCGGCCGCGGACGGTCGCCGGGGCCTCGGCGGGCGGCTGCTGGAGCGCGAGGATCGCCGTCCGCACCTCCTGGATGGTCGAGTCCAGCTCGTCGACCGCCTGCTCCAGCAGTTTGTCTGCGTCCGGGTCGTCGGCCCGCCGGCGGGTGGACTCCAGCATCATCTCCGTGGCGAACAGCCGCTGGACGACCAGATCGTGCAGGTCGCGCGCGATCCGGTCGCGGTCCTCGTAGACGGCCAGCCGCTCCCGGTCGGCCTGCGCGTCCGCGAGGACGAGGGCGAGGGCCGCGTGGGACGCGAACTGGGTCGCCAGCAGCCGTTCGACCGCCGAGTAGGGGCGGCCGTGCCGGTCCCGGGGGAGGGCCAGAGTGCCGATCAGCCGTCCGCCGCTCTGCAGGGGCAGCATCATCGAGGGGCCGAAACGGTTGCGCACCGGGGTCGTCATCCGTGGGTCGGTCGCCGAGTCCTCGATGAAAACCGGGCGTCCGCCGAGGAGTTCGGCCAGCACGGGGGAGCCGGGCCGGATCGTGGTGCCGACCACGCCGTCCGGGTCGTCCAGCCCGGCGGCGGCCACGATCTCCATACCGCCCTCGGCGGTGGGCTGGAGGACCACCCCGGCCGCCGCGCCGGCGAGGACGCGGGCCCGGTCGGCGACCGTCGTGAGCGCGTCGTCCGCGCTGCTGCCCGAGAGCAGGGCGGCGGTGACGGCCGCCGCGCCCTCGATCCAGTGCTGCCGCCGGCGGGCGCTCTCGTACAGGCGGGCGTTGCCGATCGCGGTGCCGGCCTGGGCGGCGAGCACCCCGAGCAGGGCGAGGTCCTGGTCGGTGAAGGCGCGGTCCGGGCCGTGGGCCGCGTAGAGGTGCCCGAGCACCTCGGAGCGCACGCGCACCGGGACGCCGAGGAAGGCGCGCGCCCGGCCCGGGGCCCCGGACCCGGTCCGCGTCCCGAGGGCCGTGCGCAGCCGTTCGCCGAACCGGTCCGGGCCGCAGGGCGGCTGTGCGATCCGGTCCCGCTCGGCGGGGCAGAGTCCCACGGTGAACACCTCACCCACCAGGCCGTGTTCGAGGTCGAGGACGGTCAGCACGGCGTACCGGGCCCCGGTGAGGGAGACCGCCCCGGCGGCGATGTGCCGCAGGGCGGGCCGGAGTTCACGCCCGCGCTCGGCTCCGGCACCGACCACCGCCTCGAACACCCCGGGCAGCCCGGCCGACGCGGGCGCCTGCGCGGGGTCCCTGTGTGCGCCGGGCCCGTGTGCCGCGCCACCCTGTGCGCCCGTTCCCTGTGGTGGGCCGCCATGTGCGTCCGGCCCGTGTGCCGCTCCCCCCTGTGCGCCCGGCCCGTGTGCCGCGCCGCCCTGTGCACCGGCACCATGTGCCGCGCTGCCATGTGCGCCAGCCCCATGTGCCCCCGCCCCATGTGCCGGGCCACCGCGTGCCGGAACGCCATATGAGGGAACGCCATATGGCGGGACACCATGTGCCCCGCCACCACCCGTCGCGCCGCGCCGCCCGGGCTCCGGCCCCGGCCCCGTCGGCTCCTCCTCGCCCGCGGTCAGCGGAAATCCGCGCCCGGGTCGGAGTCGCCGCCCCCGTGGCCGGCCATCGCGTTCTCCGGCTCCTCGGGGAAGACCGGCCGCATCGCCGGCTGCGCCTCCGGAATGCTCTCCGCCAGCGGGTCGAGGATCATCGGCCGGATGCGCCCCTCCAGCATCGCGCCGAGGCCCTGGATCGTGCAGGTGTCGGGCCGCTCGGCGATCTGCACCGGCATGCCCGTCGCGTCCCGCAGCATCTGGTCCAGGCCCGGCAGCAGCGCGCTGCCGCCCACCATCATGATCCCGCGGTCCACGAGGTCCGCCACCAGGTCCGGCGGGCAGACCCGCAGCACCTTGCCGATGCCGTCGAGCACCGAGGTCAGCGGCGTCTGGATCGCGTCCCGCACCGCGGCGGTGTCCACCCGGACCGAGCGGGCGAGCCCGGTGGCGACGTCCCGGCCGTGGATCTCGGTGACCGCCGGGCCCTGATCGGTGAGGCCGTTGCCGCGCAGGGCCAGTTGCAGGGGGCGCACCGACTGGCTGGGGAGCAGCAGTTCGTGCTGGTGGCGCAGGTGCTGGATGACGGCGTAGTCGATGGCGTTGCCGCCCACCGGGATGCGTTCGGCGGTGACGATCGAGCCGAGGGAGAGGACGGCGATCTGGGTGGTCGCCGCCCCGCACACCATGATCATGGTCGCGGTCGGCTGCTCGACCGGGAGTCCGCAGCCCACGGCCGCCGCGATCAGGGTGTCCACCAGCTCGACCCGCCGCGCGCCGAGGCCCACCAGGGTCTCCACCGTCGCCCGCTGGGCCAGCGGGTCGCTGTCGTGCGGGGTGCTCGCGGCGGCGCGCAGCCGGGGCTTGCGGCGCAGCTGGCGGCGGAGCTTCTCGCCGAGGAGGTGGCGGAGCATCCGCTGCGCCATCTCGATGTCGACGACCGTGCCGCCGGAGACCGGGCGGGCGACCCGGATGTAGTCGGGCGTGCGGCCCGTCATCTTCTCGGCGAGCGCGCCGACGGCGATCAGGGCGCCGGTGCGGGTGTTCACCGCGGCGACACTCGGCTCGTCCACGACGAGCCCCGAGCCCTTCACGAAGACGCGGGTGCGCGCCGCCCCGAGGTCGACGGCGACGTGGCAGCGGTGCAACTGCTCAAGACTGACGGTCACGGCAAGTCCTCCCGAGTGCGGTACGTACCTGTCTCGCATCGTGGGTGCGTCAGGGACGGGGCGCGCGCTGTGCTGCGCCGGTCGGGGGCGCGCCGCGGGCAGGCGGTGGACGGGCCGGGAGGAGGGCCGCGCCCGGCGCCCGGCGGGGCGTCAGCCGACCTGCTGGAGCAGGCCCCAGGTGAAGTCGGCGACCCGCTCGGCGCCGTCCGCGGGGTCGGTGAGGGCCAGCCGGAAGCGGGTCGGGGCGGTGCCCGGGAGCGGGCGGGCCGGCGGGAAGGCGCGGGCCACCTCGTCCACCGTCGCGGACCAGGGCCGCAGGTCCGCCGCCGTCTTCAGGGCCGGGCCGGGGGCGTCCGGGGCGCGGACCAGCCACTCGTTCCACACGGCGCCGCCGTCCGCGAGGGCCATGACCTCGAAGCGGAGGTCCGGCCAGAGCGGGACGGGCCAGAGCAGGGCCTCGCACTCCAGGTCGCCGATCCGCCGGCGGGCGGTGGACTCGGGCGCGCCGAGGACCGAGCGGTAGCGGGTGAGGGCGCCGCGCCCGCGCGGGGAACGGGACATGGCCTGCCAGCGCCGGTTCGCCTCCCGCATCCGCGCGACGGTGACGCCCAGGGCGCGGCGGGCGTCCTCGACCAGTTCCGGCCGCTGATCGGCCATGCGCCGCAGCAGGACGAGCTGGAAGTCGAGCGGTCCGAAGGGGGCGTCGGTACTCATGCCCGACATCCTGCCCCGGCGGGGGCGAGCGGCCACGCCGTGGAAGGAGGGATTCCACACAGGATCCTCACAGGGGGGTCTGCCTCTGGTGCCCCACCGCCGCATAGCCTCCTTTGGCCATGGATTACTGCCACCCGTGCGGACGGCATCTCAACGGCGCCCTGGCCTGTGCCGGGTGCGGTACCCCCGTCGAGGAGCTCCGCCGCCACAGCGCCGCCGCGCCCGCCGCGGCCCCGGACGACGCCCGTGCACCGGACGTGACGCCGGAGCCCGCGGCCGCGAGCCCCGGGCCCCGCAGTGCCCGTCGGCAGGCGTCACGGGCGAAGGGGCGCAGGCCCGCGCCGGCGGGACGCCGGGCACGCCGCAGACGCGGGCGCACGGTGGTGATCGGGACGGTCGGTCTGGTGCTGGCGGCCGGCGCGCTGAGCCTCGCGGAGCTGGCGACCGAGAGCGCGGGCGAGGGCGCGGCCACCTCGGTGGAGGAGCGGGCCGTCGCGGAGCCGGAGGAGATCGTCGAGCCCTCGGTGTCCGTCGCGCCGCCGGACGGGCCCGCGAAGGTGACCGAGAAGCCGAGGGCCTCCGCCGGCTCCCCCCGGCCGGGCGGTGAGGCGACCGGCAAGGGCAACGGTGCCCCGGGCGGCGAGTCCTCGAAGCAGGCCGGTGAGCCCGGCGACGGCGACGGCTCCGAGCCGTCCGCGAGCGAGCCGCCCGACGGGGACGGCCCGTCCCCGTCCGCGAGCCAGGACCCGCCGGAGGGCGGTGAGTCCCCGGAGTCGCCCGGTGAGCCCGGCGGGCCGGGCGAGGGCGACGACCCGCCGCCACCGCCCCAGGCACCCCCGTCCCAGCAGCCCGCCCCGACGCCGACCCCGACGTGCGACCGCTTCCTGTGGTGGTGTCTGTGAGCCGCCGGGCGGCGTGACGGGCCCGGGCCCGTCACCTGATCCGCGTACCGGGCGTCAGGCCGGGTGTCAGGAGCCCGCCGGTGCGCCCAGCATGCGCTGGAGCAGGTCGCGCAGGGCCGTCCGCTCCTGCGTCGAGAGCTCGGCCAGGGGCTCCTGGGCGAAGTCCAGGGAGGTGCGCAGCAGACGGGCCGTGGCCCGGCCCTCGTCCGTCGCCGCGGCGACCTTCACCCGGCGGTCGGCCGGGTCCGGGCGGCGTTCCACCAGGCCGCGGGCCTCCAGGCGGTCGACGATGCCGGTGATGTTGGAGGGCTCGCACTTCATCCGCTGGGCGATGCGCCGCATGGGCAGCGGCTCCAGGGAGAGCAGACCGAGGACCCGCGCCTGCGCGCCGGTCAGCGAGTGCTCGGCCGCGGCCTGCTCGTACTCGTCGTGGTAGCGGGCGACGACGGCGCCGATCAGTTCGACGACCTCGACGGTCAGGGGGTCGGTTCCGGGGATGCCCATGGACGCCACCCTACCGATTTACTTGACAACATGAAATATCCAGGGGCATGGTTGTTTCAGAACATGAAACATCTCTCTGGAGGCTCGCAGCATGTCCGTCCTTCCCGCGTCCGGCCGTGAATGGCACCTCGCCGCCCGTCCGCACGGCTTCCCGAAGCCCGAGGACTTCGCCCTGCGGGAGGTCCCGGTGGACGCCCCCGGCAAGGGGCGGGTCCTCGTGCGGAACCTGCACTTCTCCGTGGACCCCTACATGCGCGGCCGGATGAACGACGTGAAGTCCTACGTCCCGCCGTTCCAGCTGGACCACCCCATGGACGGCGGGGCCGTCGGCGAGGTCGTCGCCTCGGACGCCGAGGGCTTCGAGGTGGGCGACCACGTCCTGCACGGCCTCGGCTGGCGCGAGTACGCGAGCGTCCCCGCCGAGCACGCGGTCAAGGTCGACGCCGCCAGGGCGCCCCTCTCCGCGTACCTGGGCGTGCTCGGCATGACCGGCCTCACGGCCTACGCGGGCCTCTTCGAGGTCGCCTCCTTCAAGGAGGGGGACGCGGTCTTCGTCTCCGGCGCCGCCGGTGCGGTCGGCAGCCAGGTCGGCCAGATGGCCCGGATCAAGGGCGCCTCGCGGGTGATCGGCTCGGCCGGCTCGGACGAGAAGGTGCGGCGCCTGGTCGAGGAGTACGGTTTCGACGCCGCGTTCAACTACAAGAACGGGCCGGTCCTGGAGCAGCTGAAGGAGGCCGCCCCCGACGGCATCGACGTCTACTTCGACAACGTCGGCGGCGACCACCTGGAGGCCGCGATCTCCGTCTTCAACGTCGGCGGGCGCGCCACCCTCTGCGGCATGATCGCCCAGTACAACAACACCGAGCCCACCCCCGGCCCGCGCAACCTCGCCCTCCTCATCGGCAAGCGGCTGCGGCTCCAGGGCATGCTCGTCAACGACCACAAGCACCTCCAGGAGCAGTTCGTGGCGGACGTGGCCGGGTGGATCGCCTCCGGTGAGCTCAAGTACGACGAGACGGTCGTCGAGGGCATCGAGAAGGGCTACGACGCCTTCGCGGGCCTGCTGCGCGGCGAGAACACCGGGAAGATGATCGTCTCCCTCGCCTGATCCCGCCTGATCCCGCCTGATCCCGCCTGATCCCGCCTGATCCCGCGGCCCCCGCGCCGCTGAGACGCCCCGGCACCGCGCACGGGCCACCCGTTAGGCTCGTGCGCAGCCGTCGCGATCGTGGGCGCGAGTCGCGGCGAACCAGCAGGAGGAAGACCAGATGTCCATCCAGCAGTCCGACGTGCTCTACACCGCCGTGGCCACCGCAGAGAACGGCCGCGACGGGCGCGTCGCCACCGACGACGGGCAGCTCGACGTCGTCGTCAACCCGCCGAAGGCCATGGGCGGCAGCGGCGCCGGCACCAACCCCGAGCAGCTCTTCGCCGCCGGGTACAGCGCCTGCTTCCAGGGCGCCCTCGGTGTCGTCGCCCGCCAGGAGAACGCCGACATCAGCGGCTCGACGGTCACCGCCGAGGTCGGCATCGGCAGGAACGACGACGGCTTCGGCATCATCGTGAAGATCTCCGCGAACATCCCGAACGTGGACGCGGCCACCGCGAAGGACCTGATCGAGAAGGCCCACCAGGTCTGCCCGTACTCCAAGGCGACCCGCGGCAACATCACGGTCGACCTGGCGGTCTGAGTCCGCACCGGACACGGCTCCGCACACGGCACACGGCCGAGGGCCGTACCCCCGCGCAGGGGGTACGGCCCTCGGCCCGTTCGTGACCCGGGCTCAGCGCGTCAGCAGCGCCCTGCCGAGCTGCGCGTAGAGGCCCTTGGGGTGCGCCCGGAACAGCGGCTGGGTGCCGAAGAGGACCACCCGCGCCCCCGAGGCCGCCTCACCGGACACCACCGACGCCTTGCCCGCCGCGTCCGACGGGCCGCCCGTGCCGTTCTCCGAAGCCCGCCAGTGGCCGGAGACCAGCGGGTTCCCCTTGGCGTAGGTCTGCTCCGCGCGCACGCCCGCGCCCAGGCCGGTGAACCAGCCCGGGGAGTAGACGAAGGTGTGCTCCGGCGCGCCGCCGGTGACCGGGCCGCCCGCGTTCCGCACCCGGACCACGCCGTTGGCGTCCCCGTTGCCCGCCACCGCGGTCGCCTTCAGCAGCCCGGCCGCCGCGTTGAACGCCGCGCCCTGCGCGCCGACGCCGACCACGGACACCCCGCTCGCCCCGAACGCCTTCCGCGCGGCCGGGGTCAGCCTCGCGTGGTCCAGCCCGGAGGACACGAACAGCACATCCGCCGAGGCCCAGTCGAAGCCCGCGTTCAGCGTCTCGGTCGACACCGGCCGCACCGCGAAGCCCATCTCCCGCAGCGCGAACAGCTCGCCCGGGGTGACCGCCGCCGCGACCCGGGTCCGGCGCAGCTCCGCCGTGCCCTTCTCCCCGGGCCGGGTGGCGGTGAACTCCACGCCCAGCTCCCGGGCCAGCGTCCGCGCCACCGCGCGCGCCGAACCCGGCACCAGGGCCGCGCCGTCCGCCGCCCGGCGCACCCGCACCCCCTTGTCCAGCAGGGAGTTGAGGGCCTGGATCTCCTTCGGGTCGTCCAGCCGCAGCCGCAGGTCACCGAAGGGGGCGACGCCGCCCGTCGGGGCAGCCGCCGTGACCGCGCGCACCGGCACGCGCGGCGCGCGCTCGGAGTCGACCACCGTCGCGCCCCACAGCCGCCCCAGGCTCCAGCCGGAGATGTCGTACATCGTGGAGACGTCCGCGCTGATGTCCCGGCCGTCCGCCAGGATCACATTGGCGATACCGCGCTTGGGCTGGTGCATGTCGACCAGGTACGAACCCGCCCGGTACGTCCGCCCGTCGAGCCGGAACGCGGTCCGCGCCCGGGTCACCCGCACGTCGTTGGCGACCAGATGGTCCACCAGCCGGGCCGCCGCGACCGCCGAGCGGGCGCCGCCGCCCGCCGGGATCACGTAGGTGCGCGGGAACTCGGTGGTGTACACGTCCTCCGGCCCGATGCCCGGGACCCCCGGGACGGTCTCCTCGGAGACCGGGCGCTGCGCCTCACCGGCCGCCCCGCGCCGGAAGGTCTCGATCTGGTCCGCGATCACCGAGGCCCGGTTGCGGTCCGTGTACGCGAGGGTCGCGCGCATCGCCGCGCCCGCGATGTCGGTGTTGACCGCCGCCCGGCGGCGAAGCTCCGTCTCCGGCAGGGAGGTGTAGGCGTTGTTGTTGACCACCAGCGGGAACTCGATGGTGTGCGAGGCCACCGCGCCCTGGAACGGCATGTACTGCGGGGTGAAGATCGGCGGCCAGTCGTCCCAGCCCTCCTCCTCGTCCCGGAACGGGATCACGACCGGCCGCACCCCGTCCTTCGCCTCCGTGTAGCCGAGGCCGTTGACCGCCTTCTCCATGCCGAGGGCGTTGGCGTAGGCGTTCTTCAGGAACAGGTCGTACTCGTAGTTCTCGCCGTGCGGCGGGGTGGTGGGCTCGATCAGGGTGCCGTTGACGTAGCCGTGCAGGTCCAGCATCACGGCCGGCTGCTTCTCGATCGCGATGCGCCGGATCGCGCGGGTCTCGGGCTGGCTCGCGGTGATGAAGTCCCGGTTGAGATCGAAGCCGTTGGCGTTGGCGCGGGTGCCCGCGATCCGGCCGTCCGGGTTGGCGGTGATGTTCAGATAGAGGCGGTTGCGGGAGAGCAGCTTCGCCGTCCCGGGGTCCTTCGCCTTCGCCAGCTCCTCGACCAGCTTCAGGGCCGCGTCCGTGCCCTCCCACTCGTTGCCGTGGATGTTGTTGTTGAGGAACACCGGCGTCTTGTAGGACGCCTTGACCGTGCGGTCCTTCGCCGCGCGGGCCGGGCTGTTCTCGATCAGCTCGCGCATCCGCTCCTGCTCGCGCGCCTCCCGGCGGCTCTCGGGGGCGGTGACCGTCACCAGGTACAGCTCGTGGCCGCCCGCCGAGCGCCCGGCGACCTCCACACTGACCCGGTCGCCCAGCTTCTGGAGGGCGTTCAGGCGCGGCGCGATGCCGTGGTACGGGACCAGGCCCAGCTTGATCGACCTGTCCGCCGGGTTCTCGGGCGGGGCGGCGAGGACGGTCCGGCGCGGGTAGCCGCCGGTGCGGGCCGGGGTGTGGGCGGGGGCGGCCGACTCGGCGGTGAGCGCCCGTGCGGCGGCCTCGGCCGGGGCGCGTGCGGTCCCGGCGTCCGGGGCCGCGCCCGGGCGGCCCGCGTCCCGCACGGGCCCCGGCTCGGGCACCCTCGGCCCGGGGGCCGCACCGGCGGGCGGGGCGAGCAGGGCGCCCGCGAGGGAGGCGGCGAGCACCGGGAGGGCGGTGCGCCAGGCTGTGCGTACGACGGTGGGGCGTGGGGATCCCATACGGTACGGACCTTTCGACGGCCGGGGTGATCTGTACACGATCAGTACGCGAGGTCTACCGGTTCGCTCGCCGCACGACAAGGGGCGCCCGGCGGGTGCGGTGGCATCCGGCCCGGCGGGCGGCGCACCCGGGTTACGGCGCTCGCCGTGACCACCGCCTCAGTTTGTGACCAGCAGGCTGACCCCGTAGGCGGAGAGGGCCGGGCCGAGGGGCTGGTACAAGGAGGAGTTCTTCTCGCCGACCTTCTCCCCGCACTTGTTGTCCTGGCCGTGGAAGATCCCCGCCGTCACCAGGCCCAGGGCCCGGGTGCCCGCGACGACCGCACCGCCGCTGTCACCGGGTTCGACGCACATGTCCGTCTGCACCTGGCCGGTTTTGGTGCCGCCCGCCGTGCTCGCGCTCACGTTCACTGCCTCGACCACGCCGCAGGTGAGCTTGGTGGTCCTCCCCGACTTGCAGACGAAGGCCCCGGGGACGGCGTTCTGCCGGCCTGTGACCGCCATGACGAAGCCGGGGCCCTGCACACCCGCCAGGGGTACCCAGTAGCTGGGCAGGGAGTTGAGGATCAGGGCGTGGTCCTGGCTGCCGTTGGCGTACCCGCTGTTCACCCCAAAGAGAGCGCCGTTCTTGAACCAGAAGTCGCTGGTGTTGCCCTGCATGCAGTGGCCGGCGGTCAGGGTCGCGTGCGCTCCGTTGGCGGTACGCACGTTGAAGCCGGTGGAGCACCTCTTGCCATTGGCGTTGTGGATGTCCTGGCCACCGGCGACGCTGCCTGCCGCCTCCCCCAGCTGCCCGCCGCCGGCCCGCTCCACCCGGACGCGGTCGGGCGCGGCGCGCACCAGCTGCGCGAAGGGCCCCTTCGCCAGCCCGGCCGCCCCCGTGGCGGCGGAGACCGTGAGCCTGCGCCGCTCCGTGTCCACGTACCACGTGCGCACGCCCGCCGGCGCCTCCACGGAGGCCGCCGCGTCCAAACGCTCCTTCAGCGCATGCAGTTCGGCGACTTCGGCGCCGACGGTGTGGGGAATTCCTCCCGCCGCGCGCACGGCCGAGGCGGCGACGTCGTCCCGGACGTTCACGTGCAGCTTGCCGGAATTGCGGTCGATCCACATTCCGAGGGAAGTGGAACCCGTTTTATCATCGAGCTTTTCGGCAGCGGCAACGGACTTCTCCTGGGCCCGCAGGCGCCGGTGGGCCTCCGTGACGGTGACCCGGTGGGCCGAGGCGTACTCCGTGGCCACGGCCTCGGAGCCGGCGGACTTTGTCCGGGCGTCGGCGGCTGGACCGGGCGGTGCCGCGGCGGTCGCGGCCTGGGTGCCAGATACTGCGGAAAACCCAGTGGCGGCCATACAGAAGGCCGCCACGACCGCCGCTCCCCGTCCTGCTCTGTTCATGTCCCCATTCCTCTCGTCGGTGGTTCCGACGATGAAACGCGGAATCGGTGCGGGAATTCTTGAGGCGGTACTACTCACTCGTCCGCCGGGCGAGCCTACGAGGGTGCCCCGCCGCCCCCGGGCGGACGCGATCTAGGCTGGGCGCATGCGTGATCTCGCGGCCGGCTTCGGCTACTTGGTGAAGGGCCAGCGCTGGGTCGTCCGGCACGGCCGCTGGTTCGGCTTCGGGCTGCTGCCCGGACTGGTGACCCTCGTGCTGTACGCGGGCGCGCTCTACGGGCTCGTCGGCGGCGCGGACGACCTCGCGGCGTGGGCGACCCCGTTCGCCGACGACTGGTCCTCGCCCTGGCTGGACGTGCTGCGCGGCACGCTCACCGTCCTGGTCTTCGCGTTCGGCCTGTTCCTCGCGGTGATCACGTTCACCGCCGTGACCCTGCTGGTCGGCCAGCCGTTCTACGAGTCCCTTTCCGAGCAGGTGGACCGGACCGAGGGCGGCCGTGTCCCGCAGTCCAAGCTGCCGCTCTGGCGCGAACTGTGGATCTCGGCCCGGGACTCGGTGCGGGTGCTGGCGCGGGTCGCGTTCTTCGGGGTGCTGCTCTTCGCCTGCGGGTTCATCCCGGTGGCGGGCCAGACGGTCGTCCCGGTGATCGGCTTCTGCGTCTCCGGCTTCTTCCTCGCGGAGGAGCTGGCGGCGGTGGCGCTCCAGCGCCGGGGCGTGGAGCTGACGGAGCGTCTGGCGCTGCTGCGGGCGCGGCGGCTGCGCGCCCTGGGCTTCGGGGTGCCGCTGGTGCTGGCGTTCCTGGTCCCGTTCGTGGCGGTGCTGCTGATGCCGGGCGCGGTGGCGGGCGCGACGCTGATGGCCCGCGACCTGGTCCCGGCGGGTCCGGGGGGCGTGGGTCCCGAGGACGCGGCTCGTGGTGAGGTGGCCGCCCCGGGCCCGGCGGACCCGGCGGACGCGGGGCGCACCCCGGCGCCGGTGCACTGGCCGGAGGCGGGCGGACCGGACGCGGGCCGGGCGGCGCGGTAGGGGTTCCGGGCGGCCGCCTACGGCAGGTCCAGCACGGCGAGGCCCGGGGCCGCCGGGCCCGCCGTGGTGAGCAGGGCCCCGTCCGGGCCCCAGGCGGCGCTGCCGCCGAAGCACTCGCCCTCGTCGCCCGGGCCGATCTGGTTTGCCAGCAGGACATGCAGCCCGTGGTCCCGGGCGCGGGCCGGATACACGGTCTCGAAGGAGTCGTTGGCCGCGTTCAGCACCGAACTCGCCACATACACCGCGCAGTCGTCCGCCGCCGCGCGCTCCGCCAGGCCGGGGAAGCGGTTGTCGTAGCAGACCGCGACGGCGAAGCGGACCCCGCCGAGGGTGAAGCGCCCGTCCCGGTCGCCCGGGGCGAAGACCTCCCGCTCCGGGCCGTGCAGGTGCCGCTTGTCGTAGCGGGCGAGCAGGCCGCCGTCCGGGCCGAGGACCAGGGCGGAGATCGCGGGACGCGGCCCGCCGGTGCGCACTGCGCCGCCGACGAGGGCCGCCGTCCCCGTCTCCCGGCACGCCTCGCGTACGGGATCGAGCCGGGCGTCGTCCTCGGTGAACCAGGCGCCGGGGGCGGCGGCGATCGGGGCCAGCGCGTACCCGTTGAGGGAGAGCTCGCAGAACGCGGTGAACGCCGCGCCCCACGCCGCCGCCTCCCGGACCAGGGCGGTGGTGGCGCGGACGTTCGCCGCGAGGTCGCCGGGGACGGACCTGAACTGGGCTGCCGCGATCCTCATACGTCCATGATGCGGGGCGCCCGCCCGGCCGGTGCCGTCAGCCCCTCCCGTCAGCCTTTCGCGTCCGCCGCCGTCACGAGGATCGCGCGGACCTGGGCGATGATGTCCAGCCGGTTGCGCACGAACTCCGGGTCCGTGATCTCCGAGGTGTTGCCGGGGCCGAACTGGAGGACGGGCGTGTGCACATGGCCGCCCGGGACGTCGAGGCCGAGGCGGTCGCGGAGCAGGGTGGCCCGGTAGGCGATCTCGTTGGAGAGGTAGTCCCCGCCGCCGCCCGCGCGGGCCGCCGAGCCCGGTGTCGGGCCCTCGGGGCGCACCACGGGCGCGGTGCCGCCCGCCGGGACCTCCGTCACCGAGGTGTTGTCGTACACCGGGAAGCGGCCGGTGGGCGCGGCCGTGATCGCCGCGTACGGCAGGGTGGTCACCGTCCACTGCGGCTGGGACGCCGGGTCGGCGACCGGGACGAGACCCGTGCGGGAGACGTTCTCGTTGTCCCCGAAGCCGCCCCGCCAGGCGCCGTTGAAGCGCTCGACGTCGAAGCGGCCCACCCGGCCCTGGCTCACCGTGGTGAACAGGTCGGCGCGCGGCAGGACGGGCGCGAGGGCGCGTTCCACCTCGCCGTCCGCGAAGTCCTGCCAGCGGACGGGGAAGACGGCGGTCTCGACGCGGGCCGGGCCGTCCGCCGTGCGGATCCAGGTGCCGTCGAGCGCGAGAGCGCTCGCGCCGGACGGGTTGCTGATCCGGATGTCCCGGTCCAGCGTGAACGGGTCGAAGCCGGTGAGCACGATCCGGCGGACGCCCTTGCCCGCCGGGAGGTCCAGGGTGTCCTGGCCGCGCGAGGTCTGCTCCAGGCGCTCCAGCAGCCGGGCCCGCGCGGTGTCGTCCAGGCCGAACGCGGGCCGCCACTGGCGCAGTTCGGCGCTCATACCGAGCCGGGCCCAGTACAGCGGCCGGTCGTCGTCCCGGCTGAGGTCCCCGCCCGCCGGGCCCCGGCCCTGCGCCCGGGCCACCGCCCGTTCCCACAGCGCCCCGCCGTGCCGGGCGACGGCCCGCTCGGCCTCCCGGTAGGAGCCCGCCCCGGCCAGCGCCCGGCCCAACGCGGGGGCCGCGGAGGCGAATCCGCTGCGGCGCAGGATCTCCTGCGGGGCCGTCTGCGTGAGGCGCTGCTCCTCGACGGTGAGCGGGGCGGGGGCCCCGGCACCGGTTCCGGGGGCCGCGGGCCCGGCGAGGGCGGGCGGTACGGCGGTGAGGGCGAGGGCGGCCGAGACGGCCAGGGTCAGGCCGATCCGGGCGCGTATCCACTGGCGGGGCACGGGAGTCCTTCCGTCGGGGTGGCGGGTGGGCGGAAGTATCGCCTCCGGCGGCGGGCGACGGCTATGGGGATCTCGGCCGTTCCGGGTGACGGGGATGTGCGTGGCCTGGCGTGGTCGCTCAGGCGTCGGGGGCGGTGATGTTGCGGTAGGCGATCTCCGCGAGGCGGCGCTGCCCGTCCCGGCTCGGGTGGAACCAGTCCCAGCGGCTCAACTGCTGCTTGCCGAAACGGAATCCGAAGACCTCGCCGTCGTCCCAGCGGCAGCGTTCGTCCTCGGCGCAGACGTCCTTGAGGACCGCGTTGTACGCCACCACCCGCTGGTGGACGGTCTCCCGGCGCTGCTGGGCGGCGGGGCCGTCGTTGCCCGCGTCTCCGAGCATGGTGGCGCAGATGCCGAGTTCCCAGATCCCGCGCCCGAGGGGGTCGTCGCGGCCCGTCTCCCAGAGGCGCTTGAGGTCCGGCACGCTCGACACGTACACCTGGGTCTTCGGGGCGGTGGTGCGCAGCACCTTCATGGACTGCTCCACGGAGGTCCGGAAGGCGTGGACGGGGGTCATCCGGTCCACCGTGTCGGCGCAGGCGTCGTTGGCGCCGACCATCACCGTGACCAGGTCCGGTCGGCGGGCGGCGGCCTCGGCCATCTGGTCGGGCAGGTCGGCCGCGTCGGCGCCGCTGACGGCGTGGTTCCAGCTCCGGGTGCCGACACCGGCCGGTCCGAGCAGGCGCAGGGCGACGGAGTTCACCGTGGCGTCCGAGCCGGTGGCCCAGGAGACCTCCGGGCAGTCGGCGAGGATGCCGCAGGCGTCGAAGCCGCGCGTGATGGAGTCGCCGACGGCGGCGACCGACCGGGGCGCGGTGTTCCACACGGGGGTGGGGCTGGGGGAGGGCGAGGGGCGCGCGGAGGGCTTCCGGGACGTGGACGCGGTGTCGTGCGGTGACGGAGAGTCACATGCGGTCAGTGCGGCGGCGGTGAGGCCCGCGAGTGCGAGGGCGGTGGCTGCTGCGGTGAGTCGCGGCCGGAGTGGCGCGGCGCGCAGGCGCATCCCCTGATTCCCCTTCCCGACCCCCGGCCAGTCGACTCCTGGCGGGTGAAAGCTGTGTGCGTACGGGCCCTGGAGCGAGAGTACGCCACCCCTCGGGGGCGCCCGCGCGGTAGCTTTTTCCCGTCGACCCAGAGGCGTGCCGCCCAGTGGGGTCAGTAAATTACATCACGTCACATGATGCCCCTTTTGTGGAGTTTCAGGTCGGATGCTGTTTACTGAGGCCGCTGGGAAGGTGACCCTCGTCCCACACTGGAGGTCCCGGTGACGACACGCGGCGTTCTGTACGTTCACTCCGCCCCTCGCGCGCTGTGCCCCCACGTCGAGTGGGCGGTCGGGGGTGTCCTCGGCACGCGGGTCCAGCTCGACTGGATCCGGCAGCCGGCGTCGCCCGGCACGTGGAGAGCCGAGTTCTCCTGGCAGGGCGAGACGGGGACGGCCTCCAAGCTGGCGTCCGCGCTGCGGGGCTGGCATCTGCTGCGCTTCGAGGTGACGGCGGAGCCCTGCGCGACGGCGGAGGGCGAGCGCTACAGCGCCACGCCCGAACTCGGGATCTTCCACGCGGTGACCGGCATCCACGGCGACATCCTGATCCCCGAGGACCGCCTGAGGGCTGCGCTGGCGCGGTCCGTCCAGGGGGAGACGGATCTGGAGGCGGAGATCGCGAAGCTGCTGGGGAAGCCGTGGGACGACGAGCTGGAGCCGTTCCGGTACGCGGGGGAGGGGGCGCCGGTGCGGTGGCTCCACCAGGTGGTGTGACCGCGCCCACCCACCGCCCATCGACCACGGCGGGCGCCCCCCACCGGGCCCCCTCGCCGGGGCTCCGCCCCACACCTCGCGCCTCAAACGCCGGCGGGGCTTGAACGGGAGCGCTCTCCGGATGTGCGGTGGTCGGCTCGGGTCAGTCGGCGGGGGCGGGGGCGGGGGTCGGAGTGACAGTCCGGGCCCTGGTCCGGCCGCGGCCCGCCAGACGGCAGCCGACGCAGTCGGGGTGTCCCCCCGCCGCTACGGTGTCGCGGACGCGCCAGGACTGCTGGGCGGGCGGGCGCGGCCCGCTCGCCTTGCCCCAGCCGGCCAGGTGCAGCACCCATGTCACCAGGACGGCCAGTGCGATCACCGCTCCGCCGGTCGCCATCAGGGCGGGCGAGACCCACACCAGCCCCGTCCCGGCGACGGTGAATCCGAGCACCGCGATGCCCGTGCCTGTCCATCCTGCCACCGTGTGGCCGAGGTCCTCGTCCCCGTGCATGCCCATGCTGCGTTCCTCCGTGCCGAGCCCGGTGCGATCCTGGTGCGGGCTGTGAGCGACTGCTCGATGATTTATCTCGCGAGCTAAGTTACTTGGATGGTAAGGGGATGGTGTGGGGAAGGGCAAGGCGCGCCCCGCGGCGACGGCCGCCGAGGCGCAGTACGCGATGGACCGGATGATCGCGACGGCCCAGTTCGGGCAGCAGGACATCGCCCGGCGGCTCGGGATCAACGTCACCGACCTCACCTGTATCGGCTTCCTCATCGAGGCGCAGGCGGCCGGTGAGGCGCTGGGCGCGGGGGATTTGGCGGGGCGGGCCCGGCTGACCACCGGCGCGGTGACGGGAGTGCTGAACCGGCTGGAGAAGGCGGGCTACGTCCGCAGGGTTCCGGACCCCGCGGATCGGCGACGGGTGACCGTGGTCATGGAGGAGTCCGCGCAGCAGCGCATCCTGACGGTTTACGGGCCGTTCTACGAGCGGCTGGGCGCCCTCTTCGCCACGTACGGTCCGGACGAGGTCGCGGTCCTCGCGGACTGGTTCCGGCAGGCGACGGAGCTGTTCCGGGAGTCGCTGGACGAGATCCGGGACGGCGAGCCGCCCTCCCCCTGAACCGAGTCTCCGGACTCCCCGCCCCGGACGCCCAGCATGTAGGCGAGCTGGTCGAGCATCTCGTTGCGCGTGGTCGAGTACTTGTCCTCGTCCGGGAGCACCATCGTGTA